>JBGSLG010000179.1:0-11539 GCA_041740815.1 Bacteroidales bacterium | reverse complement strand
CCTTGCTGGCATTGGTTGACCAGCTTCATGCTCTTTATCCTGCCGGAATCAGAGACTTCATATATAGGTTTCTTAAAAGTGACTCGTTTCGGTGGGTATCTGCATCTTTCAAAACGTGAGTTACCGCGATATTTAAGGGTAACCTTGCTTTCCAGGGAGTCGGTCTCACTGAAGTGCATGGTCATGATTCCGTCAAAAGTCTGATCTCTTTCTGCCTTTTTCAAGAATTTGGAAACATCAAAGTGCAGAGAGACTTCGAGGAGATCTTCCTCTTCAAACAACGATAAATATCTCTTAGGAGTTTTCTCGTCCTGCAACACCTGGTCAGTTGTATCAAGCTGAGTATTAAGCACCTTGTTGGTTGTATCATTCTGGCCCTTCAGCTCCTGACCGGTAGTATCAACCAGGCTCACCAACCCTTTACCAGTGGTGTCAATCTGCCCATGGGACGGTAAGACTGAAACGACAAAGAAAAGCAGTATGCAAAAGGAGAGATGACGATCTGCACCGTACGTTTTAAAGTCGGACCTGGCTTTCATTTTCGTTTATATTTAAATAACAATATTGTTGGAGGATTAGTTCTGCCTTCATTTGATATCAGCATATCTCCGTTGGCTTGGAAGGCAATTCCCTCAGGCATATTGAACAGATCCGGGTTGAGCTTTTCAATATAATTTACGGATCCGTCCTTATCAAAGACGAACAGCATTCGGTTCGCAGCTGAAATAACATATAACATATTTGTCAGAGGGTGTATTCCGATGTCAGAGACACTGAGGCTGATCACCTTTGCTTCATCCGGGATTTTTATATTATTTTCTGCAGCGTATCTGGTTATAGCAGGCAGATCGAATTCCAATACCTCCTTCCCGGTGTGTTTGCCGAACCTCAAGTCAAGCGCGTAGACCGGATGTTTCTTCTTATCCCCGGGGTCTCGTTCCGGGTTGCTTTTGGGGACGATCAACAGCCTGTGATTACGATGGTCGTAGCAGAGTCCTTCATAATTTGCAGGAGGGCCGACCGGGGAAACAATCTGTTGGGTAAAAACTGAGGGTTTGTCATTCCTGGTTTCGAACAGTGTGCCATCACTTCTCAAAACATAAAATGAGCCGGCAACCCTTGCTACTCCCTCGTAATCTCCGGGGTAGTGAAAAATGAAATGATCACTGATCTCATTCTTAGCCATGTCGAAGATGAAGAGCATTCCATTTTCATCCTGCACACAGGCTACGGATGTTGAATCGATAACGGTGATTCCCGAGATTTCAAGAAGGATCGGGGGCAGAATTATTGTCTTGTCGGGAATGGATAAATCATATCCAATGCGGTTTACGTTTCTGACGTCAGGTGATTTCATGCCCCTGTCAGATGAGTTGCCGCAGCTGAATAAGATCAGGCATGAGAAAATGAGGGAGGGTGAGGTGATTTTAAACCATGACATCTGAGACATAACTTGTTTGAATATCAAAGTTAAGGTACAGGGATGTCAAAGTCAACTAAAAGTTCGGTTGAAGCGCAGGGAAAAACTATCGAAGGAAGCAGTATTTAACCACACCCCGCTTTCAGGATCTAATTATCCATCTGCATAAGAGAATATCTCCTTTCAGACAACAGGTAAATAGATATAAGTTCTCTTGCCTGAGGGATTAATAAATTTTGATTCAAATACCTGATTGTGCCTGTAACGATTTTGAAAAAAGAGCAAATCCGTCACTATTTGCATCGTATTCAGTCGCATTATAGTTTGCCTTAAAATAGTATTTTACTTGTTCAAGTACAGGAATAAGATATCCTTCATTCTTAAAGTTGGTTGAATGGTTCCGCATGTGAAAATGTCAGCACCAATTTAAGTCAGGAACAGCCATTTTGCCAAAAGTCGGAGTAAAAAAGTGCCAAAAGTCGGAATGAAAATAAGCTGAAATACGGAATGTTATTTCGAATTGATTTAATTTCAGTAACTTTGAGAAAACTACTGAGATGTAATGAAAACACTAAATTACATATCACGCATTGGTGATACTCTTTTAAAACAATTGCTTGAATCAACCGGAGCGGTTTTGGTAGAAGGAGCCAAATGGTGTGGCAAAACTCAGTCTTCATTACAAGCTGCTAAGAGCGTGGTTTATATGCAGGATCCTGATGAAGGGCCAGGGTATCTGGCTATGGCAGATACAAAACCATCCCTCTTGCTGGAAGGGGATCCGCCTCTTCTCCTTGATGAGTGGCAGATGGCTCCGGTACTATGGGATGCCGTGAGATTTGCTGTAGATAAACGTGGATTATTGGGACAATTTATTCTTACGGGATCAGCAACACCCAATGAAAATCTAACTGCACATTCGGGTACTGGCAGAATTGCCCGGATGGTAATGCGGCCTATGAGTCTGTACGAATCTAATGAATCTAACGGGAAGGTATCTCTTAGAGACCTTTTTGACGGAAAAACAGATATTGGGGCAAAGAGCACTTTGACAATAGAACAGATTGCAAACGCGATATGCCGGGGAGGATGGCCGGCTGCTGTAATTTCCCGGAAACAGTCTCCCCAAATGGCAATTAATTATGTTGATGCCGTTATTAATTTAGACTTTCAACGTGTTGATGGAGTAGAGAAGGACCCTGAAAGATTACGTTTATTGCTACAGTCGTTGGCTCGCAATATTTCTACTATGGCGACAGCCAGAACTATAATGGATGATATGCAAGTTAACGAGTCTTCTATTACGGATAAGACACTGAGTTCCTATCTTAATGCACTTCGTCGCATATTTGTTGTTGAGGATGTTCCGGCCTGGCAACCTTCACTTCGTTCAAAAACTGCTATACGTACGGCAAACAAGCGACAATTTGTTGATCCTTCTATAGCAACGGCTGTGATGCGCACAAATGCAGAAGGAATCTTGCGGGATTTTGAGACTTTTGGTTTCTTATTTGAATCATTGTGCACACGTGATTTGAGAGTATATGCTCAGGCTGCAGATGGGGTAGTATTTCACTATCGGGATAAATCAGAACTTGAATCAGATCTTGTTATTAAGCTTCATGATGGTCGGTGGGCGGCTATTGAGGTAAAACTAGGAATGAAGCAAATTGAAGAAGCTGCTGCCAACTTAATTAAGCTTAGTCAAAAAATTGATACAGAAAAGATGAATCAGCCGTCTTTTCTTATGGTGCTAACAGGGGGTCAGGTTGCATACAAGAGGTCTGATGGTGTGCTGGTAGTGCCAATAGGCTGCTTGCGAGATTAATGTTCCCTGGAAGAATCCTTTTTGGTGGGGAAAAATATCGAACCACTGCTTTTAACAAAGTTATTGATTGAATTTTTCAGCATACTAATGTTTTACGGGAGCAAAAAAAAGAAACAGACCAAAAATCTGTTTCTTTCGTAACTGTACCCGGAGCCGGGATCGAACCGGCACGGCATCGCTGCCACTGGTGTTTGAGACCAGCGCGTCTACCAATTCCGCCATCCGGGCATTCTCATTATTATCTGTCTTTCTTTAGTACGTTTTGTTACACTCAATAATCTGCTTATTCTCCTCATCCGGATGGCGGAATTGCCGCCCCTGCGGTCCGGCTGCTCGCTCCCGACTTGCCTGCCCTGCAGTCTGGCCCCTTCACTAAGTCAGCCCACCGGGCTGACTTTTAACGCTCGGTCCTCATCCGGGCAGGAAATTTCATACAGTGTGCGAAATTAGGATATTTTTTTCAAATGCCTACTACTGCCAATTACCTACAATACTTTAAGGCCTACAGCCTATATTTTGTGGAGGACTTCAACTTGTCTGCAATACTGTAAGGCCTACGGCCTATCCCTCACTACTGCCTACTGCTTACCCCCTATTGCCTGATCTTCAGTATCTCCACATTTCTGAACTCCACCGGGTGCGATTCCGACTGCAGGGCAATATAGCCTTCCTTCAGAGGTGTTCCTTGAGGCAGGGTGAATCCCTCCGGAAGATCGCCGCCTATCTGGGGCCTGCTGTAGGTAAGAACCGTGTCTCCGTTTACAATATGATGTATGATGCTGTCGGCATAGACAACCAGCTCTGCCGTTACCCATGCATCATCATAAAAGAATTTCGATGATGATGAGGTGCAGTGTTCAGTAATAAGGGCATCGCCAATCATGATATGCGTATGCGGTGTGCAGACATTCATCGTTGACGTCTCCCGTTCAGCAGTGCTGCCCAGAAACTGCACCTCAATCGAAACGGGCCAGTCCTGGTCAAGACCTATTGTTGCCGGATCCTGACAGTGGAACATTATCCCGCTGTTGCGGTATCCCCATGAGGGACCTCCGGGCGCCTGTTCACCGGTGAACCTGTACTCAAGCCGCAGTTTATAAGAGGAGAAGGGCTCCTTGTAGTATATGTGTCCGAACTCATACCTGAAGGTTTCATATTCCGAGAATGAGACCTTCATTATGCTGTCCTCGACCCTGAAGGTATTTTTATAGTTTTCACCCAGGGGTGAGCCCTTGATCTTGATAACCCAGCCGTCGAGGTTCTCGCCGTTGAAGATGGAGATCCACTCTTCCTTTGGCGTGTTGCGGGTGTTGCATGATGCCAGCATCAAGGTGACAATGGTAATTATCAGGAGATCTTTCATGATTGAAAAATTGATTTTTGTTCTTAGTATTAAATTCATTCCGCTATGCTACGACAGGACCTTTAGACTTCAGATTGAGGCTCCGCAATAGGCGGAGACTTAACCCCGATAACGAAGTGTATCGGGGCCTTCAGCCCTCACACACTCACACCCTCAGCCCGTCAGTCATCTGCCTTCGGCCTACTGCCTCCAGAATGGCTCCGCGTATGCCCTCCGCATCATATCCGCACTCATGCCACAACTCCTGTTGGGTGCCGTGCTCGACAAAATAGTCGGGGATGCCCATTCGCCTTATCTCCGGCGTATACCCGTGATCGGCAGCAAACTCAAGCACGGCAGTACCAAACCCACCCTTAATCACACCGTCCTCAACGGTGATGATCTTTTTAAAACTCTTCATCACGTCATGCAGTACCTCCTCGTCAAGAGGATTGGCAAAACGCATGTCGTAGTGCATGACGGAAATTCCCTGAGCACGCAGTCCGGCCACGGCATCAACAACAAAGTTGCCCGGATGGCCTATGCTTAGTACGGCAATATCACTCCCTTCACTGATCAGTCGCGCACGGCCTACGGGTATCTCCGCAAAAGGCTGCTGCCAGTCGCATATCACGCCGGTCCCGCGCGGATAGCGAATGCTGAATGGTCCCTTCACGCTGTCAAGCTGGGCCGTATACATCATGTTACGCAGTTCCACCTCATCCATCGGTGCGGCCGTGATCATTCCGGGTATGTTACGCATGAAGGCAAGGTCGAAGAAGCCGTGGTGTGTAGCCCCGTCAGTGCCTACCAGCCCGCCCCGGTCGAGGCAGAAGATCACCTTCAGTCCCTGGATAGCCACGTCATGCACCACCTGGTCATAGGCCCGCTGCATGAACGACGAGTAAATATTGCAGAACGGCAGCAGGCCGTTGGCTGCCAGTCCTGCCGAGAATGTCACAGCATGCTGCTCGCAGATGCCTACATCAAAAGCCCTGCCGGGCATCTCCTTCATCATTATGTTGAGCGAGCTGCCGCTGGGCATAGCCGGTGTGATACCAACTATCTTCTCATTCTGCCGCGCCAGCTCAACGATCGTATGACCGAAGACCTCCTGGTAGAGCGGGTGCTTAGAGCACTCCGACGGCTTTATCAGCTCTCCCGTACACTTATCGAACCGGCCCGGGGCATGGAAGATGGTCTGTTCTTTCTCGGCCTTCGGGAATCCTTTGCCTTTTACCGTTATACAATGAAGAAGCTTTGGTCCCGGGATGGTCTTAAGGTCTTCGAGCACCCTTGTGAGGTGCATGACGTCATGCCCGTCAATAGGCCCGAAATATCTGAATTTCAAGGCCTCGAACATATTGCTCCGCTCAAGCACGGTGCCCTTGATGCTGCTCTCGATCTGCGAGGCTATTATCTGGGCTTTGGTGCCTACTCTCTTTGATCGTCCCAGGAACCTCCACACTTTATCCTTGAACCGGTTGTATGTCCTGCTGGTGGTTATATCAAGCAGGTACTCCTTCATAGCTCCCACGCTGGCATCTATCGAGATGTTATTGTCATTGAGAATGACCAGCAGGTCAGCCTTCGCGTTCCCCGCGTTGTTGAGTCCTTCGAAGGCTAGGCCGGCTTGAAGGGCACCGTCGCCTATCACCGCCACCACCTTGCGTTTCTCGCCTTTGGCATGTGCAGCAACGGCCATTCCCAGAGCTGCAGAGATGGATGTTGATGAGTGCCCAACACCGAAAGCGTCATATTCACTCTCGGCCATGCGCGGAAATCCGCTGATACCTTTGTATTTACGATTTGAATGAAATTGATTCTTCCTCCCTGTGAGGATCTTGTGCCCGTAGGCCTGGTGCCCTACATCCCATACAATCTTGTCGTAAGGAGTGTTATAGACGTAGTGGAGGGCAACAGTCAGCTCCACCACCCCGAGGCTTGCGCCGAAGTGGCCGGGATTACTGCTGACCTCGTCAATGATGTGCTTTCTGAGCTCATCACTGAGCCTGACAAGCTCCAGCCTGTCAAGTTTCCTGAGGTCTGCGGGGGTGTCTATCCTGTCTAACAGCCGTTCTGATGCTGACATGTAATAAGGGTCCTAAGTGACCGGGCAAAGATACTCATATTTTAAGTTTAGCCTAAAATTTCACTGTGCCCGGTGATGGTTGTAAATATTCTCAATTGTTAATTAATCATTCAACTATTAACAACGTGGTTAACCATTTATTGTTTAATTCGCAGCAAGGGTAAAGTCACAAAACAGTCAGGTCATGATATCACGGAAAATTATTTTACCGGTAGTTCTGATAGCACTTACAGCGGTCTCATGTGTCACAGGAAAGAGATACAATTCCCTCAGTGACAGGAATCTCATGCTGCTGTCAGAGCGTGATTCACTCAGGTCGGAGAATATCTGGCTGTCTATGTCGAACAGAGAGCTGACGACCAAATCGATGCAGCTCACCGAGGAGACAGGGAGGCTAACTGAAGAGTATGAAAAGGCCCGTACAGAACTGACACAGTCGAGGGATGAGGTCAGCAGGCTTACAACCCGCTATGACGATCTGCAGAGGGCTCAGCAGGAGCTTGTTGCAGGCAAGGCCCAGGAGACGCAGCGGCTACTGGCCGAGCTGAGGCAGGCGCAGACGGACCTCAAGCAGAGAGAGGATCTGATGCGCGATCTGGAGATGAACCTTGACACCAAGAAGGCGACGCTTGAGGAGCTGACCTATGAGCTTGAAAAGCGCAATACGCGTCTGGCAGAGCTGGAGAAGATGCTTGATGCCCAGCAGAAGGCGGTGAAGGCTTTGAAGGATAAGGTATCGGAGGCGTTGTTCGGCTTTGAGAACAACGGACTGACGGTCACGATGAAGAACGGGCAGGTATATGTATCCATGGATGACAAGCTGCTCTTCAAGACAGGCAGCTATGAGATTGACGCCAACGGCCGCACTGCACTGCGCAAGCTGGGCGCACTCCTCGAGAAGAACACCGATGTTACCATATCCATAGAGGGACATACTGACGATGTGCCCTACAGGGCAGCCCCGGGCCAGCAGATACTTGACAACTGGGACCTGAGCGTCAAGAGAGCCACAACGGTGGTCAGGGTGCTGACGCAGGATACACACATCAATCCGAAGCGACTGGTTGCTTCAGGCCGCAGCGAGTATATGCCTGTGGATGCACTGAAGACGCCTGACGCCAGGCAAAAGAACAGGAGGACGGAGATCATCCTTACGCCTGACCTTAGCGATCTCTACAAGATACTGGAGAGCTACTAGATGGCCTTTGGCCTCCTTATCAATAGCCAAAACAAAATTGCTCAACCGGAGGTTCGCACCTGTCAGCACATTGCTCGCCTGTCAGCACATTGCGCACCTGCCCTCACACTGATCACCTGCCGAACTCACCCAGCCTGACGTTCAGCCTTTCAAGGGCCTCAATGAGGTCCTCCTCTGGTTTGAGGAAATCGAAATCTTTCCAGAATCCTTCGTCATATCCGTCAATTGTCAGGGAGAAGATGGAGTAGGCCGGAGCCAGCTCCTCATGGTCAAACCGAACCACGTTGTCAGTACGGTAATCAGTCACCGCCAGCTCGAAGAAGATGTTGAATCGGCTGTTGAAGACCCTCTTCTTTCCCCTGGCCGTGAACCCGAGATCGCCCCTTACATGTGACAGATAGTACCTCCCGTCAACATTCCTGTACCGGGCCCTGTACCTGACATACTCGGGTTTCATGGAATATTCGCGGGGAAGCCGGCTTATAAATGACACACCCGTCTTGTCAATATAGAGAGGGTTAACCTCAAACTCTGTAAGGACGACACTGTAATTATCAACATTGATATATATATCGCCCTGCATAAGCGGTTCTGTTACCCACTCACGCTGTTTGAACGAAACCACGAATGCTGACTGACCGTCAATGGTGACGATATCGGTAAGGTGGTACTCATAGGAATTGAATGATTCCGGATCAAGGAAGTCGAACAGGTGTCTCATGCCGTCGAGCGAAAGCGTAGCGCTGAGACCAGCCTTGAGCCTGACAGCCAGGGTGTCTTTTACCTCCAGGTTCTCAATCTTCCTGCTGCGAAGCACTTTTATCTGGTCATTCTGCAATGACCTGGCATACGGACTCTTATAGATTTGCACCACCGCTTCGGAGTATACCTGAGGTTCTTTTCTCCGGTAAACGCCCTCGCGGTAAAAACCGGTCAGCAGGGCAGGGGTGGTCCCGTAATTGGATGCCACCGAGGAGACAGTCTTTCTTATTATAAGCAGCGGATCCTGTGCCCTGATGATGATCTCCTGTATAGGGATGAAATCCCTGTCCATGCTGATGATCATATGGTTGCCCGGCAGGCTCCGGACAGGCATCCGGCGGTTTATATAACCTACATATGAGACAGAGAGGGTGTCTTCAAGACACTCACCGCTGATCCTGAGGATAAAGTCGCCGTTGAAGTTCGTCACTGTTCCCCTGCCCCGGTGGCTGATACCAATAGTGGCGTAGGGGAGTGGATCACCACTCTCAGCATCTGTAATTTTACCACTGATAAAGAATGTTGCCGGTACGGATTCAGGCAGGGTATCGGTTACGGGTACAATCTCCGATTCACGGTAGAGGATGATGTGTCTCCCCATCACTGAATAACGGACAGCGGAGTCTCTGGCAACAGAATCGAGGATCTCCCTTACCGGCATGTCATAGCCCGGGATGGCAAAAATCTTTTCAGAATCTATTATCCGGGTGTCATATGTAAAGAGATAGCCGGTAAGTTTACTTACCTCGGCAAGAGCCCTCGATGCCTTTATGCTGTTCCCCGGCAGGTTCAGTTCCCTGTCAAGGACACTCTCCTGTGCAATTAATGGCAGGAAGAGCAGAAGCAAGCCGGCAATCAGGATCACACGTTTTCCCTCTGAACCTGTCGGCCACATCAGTTATTATTGAGCCTGTCCGGGATAGAGCGTATAAGTCCCCTCTCCCCCTACAGAACGAAGGTTAAAGGTAGTGCAAATCAGTTTAATAATTGTATCGTGGGGCTGACGTTCGAAAGGTGAGGTAAGCCTGTAGTTGTTTATTGCCGGGTCACCGGCCGTGATGTCAATGTTAAAGGTGCGCCTGAGGTCTTCAAAGACAACCTCCAGCCGTTCCCCGTCATATACAAGCATGTCTGTGTGCCATGAGAGGTAATTGATATTGGTATTGCGGGC
Source organism: Bacteroidales bacterium (assembly GCA_041740815.1). Taxonomy (GTDB): domain Bacteria; phylum Bacteroidota; class Bacteroidia; order Bacteroidales; family VadinHA17; genus SR-FBR-E99. The sequence continues at coordinate 1,726 of JBGSLG010000179.1, read as the reverse complement.
CTGTGATGAGCTTTCGGGGGATACCTTACCCACATATTCAGGGTCAAGGGTCACGCTTTGTTCCCCGTCGGCGCTGGTTAACAAAACCTTGCCGGAGGCTACTAACACTTCAACCTCGTTGTGTCCGTTATCGGTCATCACGTTGAATGATGTGCCGAGCACTCTGACGGTTGCTCTGCCGGCATCAATGATAAAGGGTTTTGATGCATCGGGGGCTATGTCGAAGAAGGCCTCGCCTTCGAGTGAGACTTTCCGGTTGTTGCGACCGAACTCCTCAGGATAGGTAAGCTTGCTGTCACGGTTAAGGTAAATTTTGCTGCCGTCGGCAAGCAGCACCTCGATGTTTCTTTCATCAGCGGATGATGCTACCGTCATCTTGTCCGGTGCTGCCACCTCAAAGACCAGCCACCCCATCCCTGCAACGACGATCACCATTGCAGCTATCCTGGCGAATGTCTGAAAGAATGATCTGCGCGCTCTCTCTCTCTGAAGCGGCATTTGTATGACAGGCTTCTCAGCCTCTATTCTGCCGTTGAGTTTCTCCCAGGCTTTATCAACATCAATAATATCATTGTCTGTATACTTCAGATCATTCCATTTTTTCATTATGTCTCCTTCTTCACTGATCAGGAGTCTGGCGGCTTCGTCACCGGAGCTCTTTTCACCAGAGAGCCATGCTGCCGCATCGGCCCACTCCCGGTCATTCATTTGTTCTGTATGTTTAATCTTTTTCATTATTCTGCAAGTGCTTTTCTGAATTCCCTGAGTGCCTTACCCATGTCTGCCTCTACAGTCTTGAGTGAAACCGCAAGTTTGTCAGCTATTTCGTGGTATTTCAGTCCCTCAAACCGGCTCATCCTGAATATTACCCTGCATCTCTCGGGCAGGCGTTCCAGCACCCTGGTCACCCTGGTCTGAAGCTCACTGTAATATATTGCTTCTGTCACAGGTTCGGAGGTCAGCTCAGCCCCGGCAGCTACTTCGCCGGCGTGGCGGCTGACAACTTTCTGGTGCTCTATATAGTGCAGTGACCTGTTGTGTACCGAGCGATAGAGGTATCCGTTCAAAGAGCTTTCAATCCTGAGGTTCTGCCTGTCCTGCCACAGCCTGAAGAAGAGTTCCTGTACAATCTCTTCTGCCGCGTCGTGGTCTCTGAGGAGTGTCTTCGCATAGCGAACCAGTGAAACATAGGAGGACCGGAACAGCTTCTCAAACTCCTGTTTGTCGCCCTGCCGGATCCTCCCTATTATATCACTGTCAATGCTCATGCCTCAGTGGCGCACCTCTATTCTGTCCTGTCGCTGAATTTGACTTTCCTGCTCAGCTTCCTGATGGCTGCCTCGATGCTCTGGTCGGGCTCGATGACGTTGTAGTCTCCCCAGAAGTCGGGGTCAGCGAAGGCTGCCACCTCTTCGGTGAAGAAGTCAGTCGGTTTGATCCTCTCCTTCGATGCGAACTTAATAACATCCTCTTCCGTGCGGTCAGTGATGGCGAGTTCTGACATCGTTGTATAGTTTGTATTGAAGAGTTTCTTTTTCCAGTCGACCTTGAACTTGACCTCCGCCCTTGAGTGGGTGAAGTACCATTTGCCGTTCACTTCGCGGTAGCGTACCAGGTAAGATGTCACCTCAGGCTGCACCTGCATACCCATAGGTTTTTTCCTGATGAACATCGATGCTGCCAGGTCTTTGTTCTCGAGATTGAATGAGAACTCGGCCTGTGCCAC
>JBGSLG010000178.1:0-1988 GCA_041740815.1 Bacteroidales bacterium | reverse complement strand
GTTGCCGGCAAGGAAGCCGTAGTTTATGAAAATCCCTGATTCGGGAAGGTCAATCCCCGCAAAGTCTCCGTGTCTGGATATGATGCTGATAATCCCCCCGAAAGTCTCGTCGCCCTTCATGTAAAGCTGATTGACCACCTCTATGCGCGAAATATTTAAGGGGCTTACTGCCAGTATCCTTGAGGGGTCATCAACTGCAACAAGATCGACCAGCACCAGAGGTTCAAAATTATTCAGGCTGGCCTGTGTGCCAAGTACCTTAAAGTATTTTTCACCTTTGCTTTTCCTGACCCTGACAAGGGTAGGCAATCCGTTGAAATACTCCTCAAGGGTAGGCAATTCAATGTAATCATCAATATACAATATATCATCCGGAATCCCGTAAAAAGCACGTCCATCTCCGGGTTCCGAGATATCCTGAGCTACCGTATCAGGGTGAAAATAGGATCCAAGCTGTCTGTTTACAGCCATCCTGTATGCAGCCTCACTTTCCTGTGCTGAAAGTTCAAATTTGCCTGACGGGAGCAGGACCGGTGACGTGCAAAAGTCATTATCCACCAAAATTTTTATCTCGGGACCGGCAGCTTTTTCAGTACACAGGAAGAGGTCCCTGTACCCCGTATATGCTGGCAACGGAAAGAAGAAGCGTCCGCCACTGTCTGTCTGCATTGCCATGAAGTCCTTCCCCTTACCTAAAATTGACAAGCTGACTCGTTTGTAAGGAAGGGCCCTTCCCGTAACGTTGTCCGTTAATCTCCCGGTAATTGTAATGCTGTGACTCTCCGCAACATGGTACTGATCTGTTTTCAAATGATCATTCCCGGGAAGCTGTATCACGTCTGCAGAGACCGATGCTTCAGGAACAACAGCCAGGCTCAGTCCTTTCAGTGAGGTATTGAATGACGGGTTAGCTACTATGGATATGTGTACGGTATCACGCCGGGCATACCATGACCTGTCCGTCGAAATACGGAATGGGCTGCCTGAATTATAAATCTCCCCTGCATCGGAATTATTTTCCGTCATGCCATGACTTTGTTCAGCAGCCTGCACCTCCTCGCGGTAAGGATTTATAACTTTTAAAGCAATATAATCATATGAATATGGTCCGTAATTTCGCATATGCCTGGTATATGCCCGCAGAAAGTAGGTTCCGGTTATCAGGTCACCAGGAATATTTATAGATCCTGATGCATGCGAATCTTCAATCATGAATTTATTACCCGCAATCTTAATGCCTCCGGGAGTAATGAGTTCACAGTACAGCACGCGGCTCTGCAGTGTGTCAGCCAGCTCTTCCCCGGAAAAAAGGAAGGCTGAAAAGAGCACCGGTTCACCTGCGACGTACAGATTACGGTCAGAGAACAGCACTACTCTTTCCACGGTGACAGAAGGCCCGGTTTGCCTGCCGTGCAATTCTGAGCCAACGGGTAGACTTATCAGCAGTAATATCTGGAGTATACACTTATTCATTTCAGTAAGGCCAGAAATCAGGTTTGATATTTGTTCCTCCGTAATAAAGACAATCAACGCAGTCGTTGCTTAATAGTACCATATAATAGGTGTCTTCGTCACCCATCAGCCATGCAGGGTAATCGAATGGCGAGAGCTCGGAAAAACCGTATTTGAGTGGTACCGGAGTGCAATATCCGACGAATTCAATCACCAGGCCATCAACATTGCTGACAAAGATTCGCTTTGATTTAACTGATGATGCACCGAAGAAACCGAGCACTTCAACGTCAGGATCTGCCGTGTTATGAAGATTGCCGGTGATTGAGAGGGGCTGCTTTTCATACAGGCCTCCCAGTCCGGTACTGTTTATCCGCATCTGATCCCAGTAGGAATATGCCTCTTCACTGAGGGCCGACTGATCTATCAGCAGGCTGTATCCGTAAATCAGCCTGGAGGTCTTGCTGCTGACAAAGTTAAGAGGGAATCTCGTGTATCTGTTCGCATCGAGATTTGATGTTGACAGCGTATAAATT
>JBGSLG010000177.1:0-10350 GCA_041740815.1 Bacteroidales bacterium | reverse complement strand
ATTCATCTGATGCTCCCTGCAATTCAGTAAATTCAGCGATGACCGGGAATGCTTTTGCAAGATCCTCATATCCGGTGGTTGAGTCCAGCTCGCTGATCAGGCTTTGCAGACCTGACTGCAGCCTCAGGTCGGAAGAACAACCCTTGCCATCCGTCACCAGCACCCCGGAGGCAACAGTGGCTGCCTCAAGTCTCGGGAAGCACCAGGGATCTTCATCCCACTGCTTCGCGGTGATGCCTTCATTTGCAAAGATGGCCGACTGGTAATCATCGACAATTGCAATCAGTTCATCCATTTTCCTGGCAATGGGAGTTTCAGCAGCCGGTATAGGGATCTTGTCTATCACCGTCTCCACCCTGTTATAGTTTCGCGACAGGTGCAAGCTGTCGTTAACCTTTTCCCTCGAGACATTAAGTGAGAGAAGAACGGAGAAGACCGAAATTCCCGACAGGAGAAAGAGAACAAAAACAGTGTTGTAGATATTAAAGCTTTTATTCCTTGCGGTTATGGCCAGGAACACCGGCAGGAAAATCACGTAAGGGAATGGGATGGCGATCATCAGCAACTTTCCGGCGCCGGGCCAGTGCTGGATCTTGAAGAGCATGCTGCCAAAAACAACCAGGCAGGTGATCCATGTCACAATGTAAAGCGCAAGGTTCTGCCTGTTGCCTTCAGCCTTGTAATTATTCATCAGGGCTAGGGGCAGGAACGCAAATATCAGTATCAGCATTCCTATTGTGAGCATAATGCCTGCTCCGGGCCAGTGGTTTATTTTCCAGATACTGCCCAGGAACACAATGATCAGGGCTGCAAGTCCCAGTGTATATATTTTCTGTTTCATGATTTTTGTTTTTCTGAGGGTTAGTTCTGCGAAGCAGCTGAAAAAGCAAGTGATTCAGCTGTAAGGATGCCATTCTTCAGCAGTTTTAGCATGTGCAGGCCAGCCATCAGGGATATCCTTTCAGTCTCCGGGGCAGCTGTGGGGAAATAGACCGCAGGGTCAAGGAGCGCTTCAAAATTCATGTTATTATTATCCGGCATGAGGGCCGACAGGTCTGACGAGTATTCATGCAGTGCTCTGTTCAGTTCCGTTCGCGCTGCTGTCCCCTCCTGCAGGAACTCATTGTATGGCTTCAGGCTGAAAGGATCATCTCCGGACACGGCGTTCATATCAACTTCGATTCCTTCAATGACACGCACCAGCTTATACGTCGCGGAATGAATCGATGCCAGCACAGGTGTCATGGCTGTGTCGGTGCTGCTGCTCATCAATGACCTGTTTTTGTCAGATTGGTAATCGTATAGAGCCTGTTGCTGCCCGCCGACTAAAAAATAGCCACCCTCATAGTTTCGCTGAACGTTGAGACTTACAAGAAGTGAGGGCAGGATGATGGCAAATGCGCCTGTCACCATGTAGATAAACCTGGCGCTGATATTGGTGTCATCCTTCCAGGTGATCCGCGTATACCAGGGGAAAGCCACAAGGAATATCAGTATAAGTCCGGCCGACAAAAAAACGGTAGCAAATGGCCAGTGCTGTACCTTGAACAGAAGCCCGGCAGCATAGCCTAATACTCCCAATGCTCCTGTAATATAGGCTCCTCTTTTAGCTCTGTTTTCCTGGTCACGCAATTTGGCAATGAGGAGTGCGGGCAGGAACATCAGTGTACCGGTGAGCACGGCGACAGTCAGAATAAGGCCTGCTGCAGGCCAGTGCTGTATTTTGAAGACGACGCCTGTAATGAAGAATGTCGCGGTCATGAATGCCGAGACATAGAGGAAAAGTCTCCTGCCGCTGTGAGTCTCCTTCCATAGCACGGTAAGCGCAGAAGGCATGAAGACAAATGCCAGGGAGAGTGCTCCGAGGATCAGCATGAAACCCGCATAGGGCCAGTGCATGATCTTGAATAGCGCTGCAAAGCCAAGCAGAACGGTCCCGGCTATGCCTGAAATTTTCATAGTGTTTTTCATTTTCCTGTATTTAGTGTCAACTGCATAAAGTGTCTCTTCCTGTATCTCGCGAAGCCTGCGCGGACCCATCTTTTTCCTGACGGCGGAGTAAGCTTCAGCGAAGCTTATGCCTCTCCGCATCTCATCCTCAACGTCGCAACAGATGTGATCCGTCAGCTCGTCCCGCAGATGGGCGAAGGTGATCTCCTGCCGGCCGACATCGCGACATATTTCTTCAATATTCAGCAGAGTCAGTTCAGGCATGGCTAAGGCCGGGCTGTGTGTTTACAATGTTCTGAAGCGAATCGATGAACTCCTTCATCTCCCTGATCTTCTCCGTTACCACTGACTGTCCCTTTTCGGTGAGACTGTAATAGATCCGGATGCGGTTATTGAAGTTTTCAGATTCCGTGACAAGCACACCCTCGTTCTCAAGTTTGTGTAGGACGGGGTAGAGGGCGCCGTAGGTAAGTTTTATCTGCCCTCCGGTGAGCTCTTCCACCTTTCGTGTTATCTCATAGCCATACATGCGGCCGTTCTCTTTCAGGAGCTTCAGTACGATGGTCTTCAGCGAACCCTTGATAAGATCTGTGGATATCATTCTTATATATATAAGTAAATTATATATTGCAAATATAGAATATTAATATTTACAAATACAAATGTTTTGATAATTTTTTTCACACGCCTGACTGAGGGTTGGATGCTCAATATGATATCAGCTGTCGCAAAGCGAAAAAAAGAAAGGCGCAGGGAATTTCTTCTCTGCGCCTTTGGGGGATTATAATTGTGCTCTTCTCTTCCCGCCTTTAGGGCTATTCTGCGTTTGGGGCGGGTGCTCCGAGCTTCTTGCCGTTACCTGCGCGACGAGCGGCTGTCATTTGATCCTTTAGAGCTGCTGCTGCTGCTGCTCTGCGAGGGAGCGCTGCTGCTGCGACCCTGGCTGCTGCTTCTTCTGGTCTGTGACCTTGCAGCAGGAGCTGATGATCTCTGAGAGGCAGAAGGAGATGACTTCTGAGCTGTAGTTTGCCTTGAGGGCTGCGACCGCTGGACAGTTGACTGCGATCTCTGAGCTGAGGGCTGCGACCGCTGGACAGTTGACTGCGATCTCTGAGCTGAGGGCTGTGACCTCTGGACTGTTGACTGCGATCTATCGGTTGAAGTCTGTGACCTCTGTGTCGTTGTCTGCCTTGAAGCGCCGGTTGAGGATGAACTCCGGGTTGTTTCAGCCGGGGTGCTCTTTACCGTTGCCGAGGGTGACCTGCGAGCTGCATCTCCGGTCTGCCCTGTGGCAGTCCTGGTAGTGCTGCGATTTTCAGTACCTGCGGGCCGGGCATCACTTCTGCTCTGCGCACTGGTTGAAGTCCTGCGTGTTTCGCTGGTCTGGGCTGCATTCTGGCTGCCTGCTGACCTGCTGCCGGTGGCTGCCGAACTTCTTCTGTCGGTGCCGCCGGATGCTGCCTGACGGGCCGCGCTGCTGCGGGTACCCTGGGTGCTTGCGTAGGCTTCACCGTCTCTCCTTGACTCGGGACGAGAGTAGGTCTGCCTGTAATTTCCCTCGGAAATACGGTGTGACACCCTGGGTGAGTAAGCCCTTACACTCGAATAGTAGAAGTCGTTGTAGCGATTGTACCTCGGGTAGTCCCAGTGGCGGTAGTGCGAGTAGTAGTGTGAATTCCAATGGGAGTGATACCCGTAGTAGTAGTGCCAGTAGAAGGGTCTCCAGGGGTTCCAGTAGACCGGGTAGTAACCCCAGTACCATGATGACCTCCAGCTGACGTAGTAAGGATTGTAGATGAATCTTACCACCGGCCAGGCAGCGACTTCATAATATGTGGTAGTTACCACGGTCACGTTGTCTCTGGAGACTGTCCTGCCTTTATAGCCGGGATTAGGTGTTTCTGCGTATATAGGTTCTACAATATAGTTTCTTCCGTACAGTGCTTCATCACCGATGAGCTGTATCTGCACCGATCCGTTACGGAACTTCTCCACCGTGAAGACGGCCACATCCTGGTACTCGTTGCGGTCGAGAACCGAACGTAATACTATGGTGTGCACATTTCCGTCTACGAAGTCAGACACGGTTATATAATCAACCATGTTGTCACCGTTGAGGTCGAGGTTATTGATCCGGGAGTTCTCCCCGTTAAGGCTTGTTTCGAAGGCCTCAAGGGTCTCGGACTCCTGGAAGAGATTCATTACTGCGTAAAGGTTCAGGTTGTCACCCGGGAGACCCAGGTATTCCTGAGGGTTGTCCTGTGCCCTGACTGTTGTCATTGAGGCTACCAGGATTGCCAGGATCGATGTGTAAAAAAACTTTTTCATCTCTTTATCTTTTAGAAGAACTGTCTCTTCGGAATAAAGAAATTCAAAAGTTGTGCCAAAGATTTTGTCAAATCGTTATGTGATTGAAGATCAGATCATAGGCAATAGGCAGTAGGCAGTAGTGAGAATTAAGAATTGATAGTCATGGTTTTAGACCGCAAGACTTCATGACCGCAAGACTTCATGACTGCATGACCGCAGGACTGCAAGACTGCATGACCGCAGGACCTTTGGACACTAGACCTTCAGACCTTCTGACTGCAGACTTTAAGGACTTTACAGACTTTCGACTATTCAGAATATCTTGAAAATTGCCGAAAGCATGAAGACGAATCCCTTCGGTGCCGGGTAGTCCGGATCGGAGTAGGTGGGGAAAATATAGCTTAAGTCCGCCTCGACCGACATAAAGTCAAAATTTATGGCGACAGGCAATCCTATTTCAATTTCTATCAGATCGAATTTTTCTGAATAGACGGTGTTTGTTGTCGGAATTTCTGTTGTGGTAGTAGTAGTGGTCGTTGATGAGGATCCGGTCCCGGTCCCCGATCCGGTGCCTGTCCCGGTCCCCGAACCCTGACCTGACCCGCCTCCTGGCCCCTGTCCATTTCCTGATCCCTGGGTTCCAGCCGGTGAAACAGGGGTGACGAGGGTTTGTGTGGTGGTGATGATTTCGGTCCCGTTCCACGTCTCAGCCATTGTCAGGTCCCCAAAAAGCAGGTTGGCATATGGGTAGAAGGATATATTCGCTTTGCCTTTAAAAAACGACGGTGTTTCAAAGTACCTCGAGTTCTTTACCTGTAGGTATGAAGGGGGATCCTTTACCAGGAATCCTCCATAGGAAACCTCTGTATAGAGGATCTTCCAGTCAAAGCCCAGGGTCAGATCTGCGTAGTTAAAGTTGCCGAAGAGGGTGTCAGTCAGGGAGGGTTTGACCATATACCTGTAAAGACCTGCAGCTACATCGAACCACTTTGTGAATTCATGGTTATAGTATAATGATATACTGCTGAAAGCCGGAGCAGATGGTTCGAGTGCGGGCAGGTAGAAAGTTGATCCGGTCAGGCTCAGCTCACCGCCGAGGATATACGAGATGGCGCCATAGCCAAAAGGCAGATCCTTAGAGATAGTAGATCCAAGATATATCATATTGTTGCCGTAGCCGGCTCCCGTGTAGAATGCATGACGGTCCGCCTCCTTAGATGACGAGGTGCTGTCAGCTTGTGACAACATATTCAGCGGCAGGATCAGTAGCATCAACCCGGATAATGTCAGGCGCATAACTTGTATCTATATAATAATGGTATAAAGGTAAAAACGAAATATGAACGAATCATGAAGAAAAGTAAAGAATCAGTACAGTGACAGGTGTTCCAGTATACCTTTGCAATAAATTCAACCGGGATGAAAACGATAGCAATAATATCATCGAGCGTCAGGCGAGGCAGGAACAGCCACAGGGTGGCGCTATATTTCAGGAACTACATTGAGGAGAACAATCTTGCGAAAGCTGAGATTGTTGATCTTGAGGAATATGACTTCCCGCTCTTTGATGAACGGCTGCGCCTCCAGAAGAACCCTTCTCCCGGTGCCATTTCTTTTGCAGCAACTATCCGTGATGCAGACGGGGTAATACTTGTCACACCCGAGTACAATGGGGGTTATCCTGCAAGTCTGAAGAATGTTGTTGATCTGCTTTACGATGAGTGGCGCAGGAAACCTGTTGCCATCTCTACCGTCTCCGACGGTCCCTTTGGCGGGACCCAGGTAATAACGTCGATGCAGTTTTCTTTGTGGAAGATTGGTGCCTGGACTGTGCCGGCAATGTTCCCGGTCCCTAAAGTGACCGATTCTTTTGATGAGACCGGGGTGCCCGCAGACAAGGCTGCTGCGGATAAGCGCGCCGCGAAGTTCATCAGTGAGCTGATGTGGTGCATTGATGCGAAGAGCCTCATGGCTCTCCGCCCGCCTGTTTAGTCGTTCTTCTGCTCTACAGGCTCGTCCACGGGTGGTTCGTTTGTGATGTTCCCGAACTTGTCGACGTAGGCGATCATGTTCTCCAGGTCGCCGCCCGCTGAGTTCTCTTTGCGGTACTGCTTTTTCTGTTCCTTCTCTTTTCTCTTCTTAAGACGCTTCTCGGTCTTCTGCTTCTTGATGTAACTGTTGTTCGGTCCTGCCATATGCTTTCTGTGTTAATTAATGAAAGTCAGCGCCTTGCCGCTGGCGCCTGCCCTGCCTGTACGGCCGATGCGGTGAATATAGCTCTCCATATCCTTCGGCGCCTGGAAGTTGATCACATGCGAGACATCAGCAATATCGAGTCCGCGTGCTGCCACGTCGGTAGCAACAAGCACCTTTATCTTGCGGTTCCGGAATGATTCAAGCGCCTTGATGCGGTAGTTCTGCGACTTGTCGCCGTGGATCTCGTCTGCCGTGATGCCACCCTTGCGCAGGTCCCTGCAGATACGGCTGACACCCCGCTTGGTGTCGGCAAAGACCAGCACCTTCTCAAACGACTGATCCTTTACCATGTTAAGGAGGATGTCAATTTTCTTCTCGCCGTCCCTGACGGTAATGATGTCTTGCTCGATGTTATCAGCAGCGATGTTTTCATTCCTCACCCTGACCTCATACGGATCAGTCATGAGGTTGCTTATCAGCTTCTTCTGGCTTTTATCCTCCGTGGCTGAAAAGAGTATGGTCTGGCTGCGGTTGTTCATGGCATCTACAAGCCGCTGTATCTCTGCCGCGAAACCCATGTCGAGAAGCCTGTCAAACTCATCCAGTACCAGTATGCTGTACTTATTGAGGTTAAGAGCATTCTGACGCACCATATCGGCGATTCTTCCCGGAGTACCAATGACTATCTGTCCCGGTCGGCGCAGCTTGTCAATATCCATCCTGACACTTGTACCACCAATAAGGCATGTGCTGAAAAGTTTAAGTCCGAAGGCGATGCTCCTGAACTCCTTATCTATCTGCAGCGCCAGCTCACGTGTGGGCGACACTACAAGCACATTGCTCCTGGAATCCTTGCGAAGAAAATTGTGTATTAGCGGGATGAGGTAGGCACCCGTCTTGCCTGTGCCGGTCTGAGCCAGACCCATCAGGTTGCGGCCGTTGAGGATAGCCTCGATGGTCCGGTCCTGTATCTCGGTGGGTTTTTCGTACCCCTTTTTCTGAAGATTGCGTATTATGGCATCGTCAACTGGCAGATCCGCTATCAGCCTGTCGGGCACGTATGCCACCACGGCCGCTGCTGAAGCCTTCTTAATGAACTTGTCGGTATTTACCGTGCCGCTGTTAATCTTCTTTTTGTTGTGTGTCCTTTTTATAGTGTCGTTCTGACTCTGACTCTGATTCTGATTCTGTTTGCCCCTCCATCGGGGTTCTCTGTAATATCCCATTAAAATATTTAAATTGGTTAATGCCGCTGAAAAATCATTGACCAATTATCTGTTCAAAGTGGTAATGTTCTCCTGACGAAATGTTATTCAGCGTAAACTAGTGATTGTAGAAAGACCCCCTTTCAATCTGATATTTAAGGAGATATGCTGCCTATACAGATCTAACTTATGCTTAAATCGGTGCAAAGGTACTCATAATTATCCGTACCTGCAAATGGCAGGCAGAGAACACTTCACTGCAATTAAAATTCAATTGGCACTGCGGTTGTATCTATCGGGATATTAGCTTTTTCAGATTCGTGTCCGACAAAGATCTTCCAGCCCTCTTCATGTTTCCGGAAACCTACGGTGATCATGTAATCCTCCATCGTTAGCTCATCTCCTGTTGTCATGATTATGCTGTTCTTGCCGTGCCATGTATACATGAAACATTCCGGGCTGACAATTATATACTTATCAAATTTGGTTTCAAAGGCCTGCCCTTTGATGTATGGTAAGTTCTGCTTAGCCAGCTCAATCATCCTGTCGTAGCCATAAATCATTCCGGCCGCAATGTAAGTCATGTCAGCACTGTTCTCAAATAAGCCGGTCAATGTTTCAATGTCGCTTACGGTCATGGCATCGAAGTACGTTTTTACTGTGGCAGTAGCCTCTTCCTGGACCACGGCTTTCTGCTCGTCAGTCATGGGTTTGTTGGATGTGCATGCTACCATCAGCAGCAGAAACGGAATAAGGAGTTTTGTTTTCATAAGTACTATGTTTTAGTTGGAATTAGAATCCCATTGAAGATCAATACTGTAATCAAAGTTACACAGCAGAAACCATAAAGTCAATTTTTTATTTGCAAAAGCTATTTATTTGATTCACAAGTTCCCTTTTCGTTAACCAGGGACAGGAGTCTGCCCCCGGCTTCAAATTCTGCCTGTAAATTTCCGGTATGTCTGAAGCACTTTTTGTATTTTTCCGTCTTTATGGCAAACTCTTAACACTTGTATCATGAAAAAAGCAAATTCCAAACGGTTAATCACCGGGCTGATAACTTTGTTCGTTCTTTTCCTGGCCGCAGGGAGTTCCTCGGCTCAGGAACTCAATCTGAAGAAGCTATCAGTTGAGTATGACAAGATCCTGCTTGACCAGTTCAAGCCCGATGAGACAGGCTGCGCCGCACTTGTGGCAAAGAACGGACAGATAGTTTACCGTAAAGCCTTCGGAATGGCCGACCTCGAACTGAACGTTCCCATGCAGCCTGAGATGGTCTTTCGGATAGGTTCAATCACCAAGCAGTTCACCGCCATCGCCATTCTGCAGCTGATGGAGCAGGGAAAACTGTCGCTTCAGGATGAGATAACAAAGTACATTCCCGATTACCCCATGCAGGGACACTCGATAACCATTGAGCACCTGCTGACACATACTTCAGGTATCAAGAGTTACACAAATGTTCCTGAATTTCAGAAGTTTATCAGAACAGACATGAAACCTGAAGAGGTTATTGATCTTATTAAATCCAAGCCGATGGAGTTTGCACCGGGTACGAAATGGAACTACAACAACTCCGGGTATTTCCTGCTCGGATACATAATTGAAAAGGTCAGCGGGAAAACATACCAGGATTATTTACAGGATAATTTCTTCACCCCTCTGGGAATGACCTCATCATGCTACGGCAATGATACGAAGATCATTAAACTGCGTGCATCAGGCTATCAGCCGGGCAAGGAGGGCACGGAAAATGCCGATTTCATGAGCATGTTGCTGCCCTATGCTGCCGGCTCAATCATGTCGACTGTTGACGACCTTTACAAATGGAACCGGGCTGTCCATTCATACAAGCTGGTCAAAAAGGAGACGCTGGATATGGCACATACTCCCTACAAGCTCACAGACGGCAAGAGTACGTCATACGGTTATGGCTGGTTCATGAGCAACCTGCAGGGCAGCCCCACAATCGAACACGGAGGAGGCATTAACGGTTATCTTACAAGTTCAGTCTATCTTCCTGATGAAGATGTATTTGTAGCACTTTTCTCTAACAGCAACGGCAAAGTTCCGGAGTTTGCTTCCCTGAAGATGGCGGCACTGCTGATAGGAAAGCCATTGAAGACGACAGCGATCACGCTCACCGGGGAACAAATGAAGGAGTACCAGGGGATCTATGCCAATAAAGAAGAGAAAGAGGCAAAGATAGTCCTTGAAGAAGGCAAGCTAACTGCAGCCAGATCGGGCGGCACAAGAAGAATCATGATACCTGTTGAAAAGGATATGTTCATGATGGAAAACTCCTTCACCTCGGTAAAGTTCAACAGGGATGGAGCGGGAACCATAGTCGCTGCCACCTTTGACGACAGAGGTGAGGTTACTGAATGGAAGAAGACTGCCAAGCCTCTCGAGGCAAAGAAGGTGGTAGTAGTAGACGAGCCTGTGCTTGAAAAGTATGTCGGTGAGTTCGAAATCCAGCCGGGCTTCAGCATCACATTCACCCGTGAGGGGAACAAGCTGTTCACCCAGGCTACGGGTCAGCCGAAATTCGAAGTTTTTGCCGAGAGCCAGACGAAATTCTTCCTGAAAGTGGTTGATGCACAGGTTGAATTTGTTGCTGATGAAGACGGCAAGGTAAACAAGATGATTCTCTACCAGGGAGGACAGAAGATTGAGGGGAAACGGGTCA
>JBGSLG010000176.1:0-3449 GCA_041740815.1 Bacteroidales bacterium | reverse complement strand
CGGCCATCTCCTCCTGTATCTCGCGGGCCTTCTCACCGGCCACTGCGGCGAAGTTTTCAGTGTTGTCAGCATAAATGATCCCGCGTGATGAGTTCACCAGCAGGCCGCATTGGCTGTTCATGCCGTATCTCGCTACCTCCTCCAGGCTGCCGCCCTGGGCGCCAACACCCGGTACAAGAAGAAAATGATGAGGCACGATCTTGCGTATGTCGGCAAGCATCTCCGCCCTGGTGGCTCCCACAACATACATTATGTTGTCAGTTGTTCCCCATCTCTGGGTTATTGTCAGCACTCTCTCAAAAAGCCTCTGTCCCCTGTCGGTATGATACTGGAAGTCATCTGCTCCCTTGTTTGAGGTGAGCGCAAGGATGACAGCCCACTTGCCGGGATACGAAAGGAACGGTGTGATGGAATCCTCGCCCATATAAGGAGCCACAGTCACGGCGTCAAAAGGCATCTCGCCGAATACCGCCCGTGCGTACATCTTCGATGTGTTGCCAATGTCGCCTCGCTTTGCGTCAGCAATGATAAAAATATTGGTGTCGAGCTTGTTGATATACCTGACGGTTTTGTCAAGCGCTGCCATCCCACGGGCACCGTAGGACTCATAGAAGGCGAAGTTGGGTTTGTATGCAACCGTATATTTATGAGTTGCATCAATGATTCTCCTGTTGAACTCGAAAATAGGTTCTTCCATTCCTCCAAGACATGGTGGCAGCCTTGATATCTCAGGATCAAGTCCGACACAGAGGAAGGATCTCTTCTCCAGTATATGCTGAAAAATCTCTTTTGATAGCATTATCCGGTTATTAATAATCGCTTGCCTTCAGGCGCTCGGCATTCTCTGCCATCTGGAGCTTATCGAGAAGCTCCTGTATGTTCCCGTCGAGCACTACAGGCAGGTTGTATATTGTCACGTTGATGCGGTGGTCGGTGACCCTTCCCTGGGGATAGTTGTAGGTTCTGATCTTTGCCGACCGGTCGCCTGTGGAGACCATTGTCTTGCGCTTCTGGGAGATCTCATCGAGGTACTTCTGGTACTCGAGGTTGTAGAGTCGCGTGCGCAGTTCCTTCATCGCCTTCTCAAGGTTCTTGATCTGCGATTTCTCATCCTGGCATGTGACTACGATACCGGAAGGGACATGTGTCAGCCTGATGGCCGAATAGGTTGTATTCACGCTCTGTCCGCCCGGGCCTGATGAACAATATGTGTCCTTGCGTATATCCTCACTGCGCAAATCAATATCAAATTCGCCGGCCTCAGGCAGCACCGCTACCGTCGCAGCGGAAGTGTGTATGCGTCCCTGGGTCTCGGTCTGGGGTACCCGTTGCACGCGGTGAACGCCAGACTCATATTTCATGATGCCGTAGACACCCTCGCCAACTATTGCAAAAACAATCTCCTTATAACCCCCGGCGGTGCCTTCGGTAAAGTAGTTCAGATCGAGTCTCCATCCCTGTGCCTCAATATATTTAGAGTACATCCGGAATAGGTCGCCGGCAAATATACTGGCCTCATCTCCGCCCGTTCCGGCACGGATCTCCATTACCGCATTCTTGTCGTCCTCCGGATCAACCGGCAGGAGGAGATACCTGATCTCCTCCTCCATATCGGGAATTGTGTTAACAAGCTGGTCTATCTCCGCCTTGGCCATCTCACGCATCTCCTCATCCTTCTCAGCGGCTAGCATAGTCCTGGCGCTTTCGAGGTTGTCAATGGCGCTCTTGTATTTCTCATAAGCCACCACCAGGGGTTTCAACTCCTTGTATTCCTTGTTCAGCCTGACATAGCGTTTCATGTCCGACATCACGTCAGGAGAGTTAAGTTGATCACCAACCTCAACAAAGCGCGTCTTCACTCCAAGCAGCCTGTCAAGTATAAGATTGTTTGCCATTACATGCCAAATTTCAGGGTGCAAAGGTAAATATAATCAGGCAATAGAGGGCCGAGCGTAAATAAAAAATCCTGTGGATTTTTTTAGCGAGGAGCCAGTTTGCAGCGGAGGGAGTAGGCAATAGTCAATGGAGTCGAAAGTCTTAAGGTCTAATGTCAAAAGGTCCTGCGGTCCTACGGTCAGTCAACCTAATAATCTGATTATCAATTCTTAATTCTTAATTCTTAATTTTCACTACTGCCTGCTGCCTGATAAGCCCCCTGCCTTAAAGCTAGTATTGAAACTCACCAAACCCGCTTTTAACAGTGAGTCTGGATGAGGGCGCAGATTCGCACCGCCCGATGACCCGGGCATCCATATTAAATCCGGAGGCGATGTCAATTATTGCCTGCGCATCCTCACCGGCAACATACAACTCCATCCTGTGCCCCATGTTGAAGACGCGGTACATCTCCTCCCAGGGAGTGCCGGAGCTCTTCTGTATCAGTTCAAACAGCGGCGGTACGGGGAAGAGATTGTCCTTAATAACATGCAACCTGTCAATGAAGTGCATGATCTTAGTCTGGCCACCCCCTGAGCAGTGAACCATACCGTGAATGGCCGGCCTCATCTGCTCCAGAACCTCTCCTATCACCGGCGCATAGGTGCGTGTAGGTGACAGCACCAGCCTGCCGGCATCGACACCCGCCACTGCAGTATGGTCAGTGAGCCTCATGCCGCCTGAATAAACAAGTGAATCAGGTACGGCCTGGTCAAAACTCTCAGGATAAAGACCGGCGAGATATTTATGGAAGACATCATGCCGTGCCGATGTGAGTCCGTTGCTTCCCATGCCGCCGTTATATTCATCCTCGTATGAGGTCTGCCCGTACGAGGCCAGCCCCACAATCACATCCCCGGCCTTTATGTTTGCATTATCAATGACGTCAGCCCGCTTCATGCGGGCAGCGACAGTGGAGTCGACTATGATAGTTCTGACCAGATCGCCCACGTCTGCTGTCTCTCCGCCGGTCGACCAGATCCCTATTCCTGCTTCACGCATCAGGCTGAGAAATTCTTCAGTACCCTCGATGATTGCCTTGATGACCTCGCCGGGGATAAGGTTTTTGTTTCTTCCTATGGTTGACGAAAGGAGTATATTATCTGTTACACCCACACAGAGCAGGTCATCGAGATTCATCACCACGGCATCCCGTGCTATCCCCTTCCAGACGGAAAGGTCACCTGTCTCCTTCCAGTAGACATAGGCCAGCGACGATTTGGTTCCGGCGCCGTCGGCATGCATGATGTTGCACCACTCAGGATCACCCCCGAGCATATCAGGAATGATCCGGCAGAATGCCCGAGGGAAGAGTCCCTTGTCAACACTGCTTATGGCGGCATGAACCTCCTCCTTCCCTGAGGAGACACCTCGTCTGGCGTAGCGCGAACTGTCAGCCATGATGATTATTCAGATCTTCCTCCTGATTATTTAGCCGGAATGTAGTCAGTCCTGAGTACCCTGAACTCGGTGCGACGGTTGATCTGATGGGCAATCTCCTTCTGCTCATCGCT
>JBGSLG010000175.1:0-10959 GCA_041740815.1 Bacteroidales bacterium | reverse complement strand
CTACTGCCTATTGCCTACTGCCTACTGCCTAGAACGTCTGCATCGAGTACAACTTCCTGTAGATGCCGTCAGGATTCTTTATCAGCTCCTCATGAGAGCCGCACTCCTCAATGCGGCCGTCTTCAACAACCACTATCAGATCAGCGTGCTGTATGGTGGAAAGCCTGTGCGCAATGACTACCGACGTGCGGTTCTCCATCAGCTTCAGCATGGCATCCTGCACCAGTCGCTCCGATTCGGTATCAAGCGCTGAGGTAGCCTCATCAAGTATCAGAATCGGCGGGTTGGCCATGATGGCCCTGGCGATGCTGATCCTCTGCCTCTGTCCTCCGCTGAGCTTGTTGCCTCCCTCACCCACCGTACTCTGATAGCCGCCGGGGGTCTCAATCACAAAGTCATGCGCATTGGCAATCATCGCAGCCCTTTCCACACTCTGAGCCTCGGCATCATCATTCAATGCAAAGGAGATGTTATTGTAAAAGGTATCATTGAACAGAATAGCCTGCTGGCTGACAATTCCCATCAGATGCCTCAGATCCTTTATGTTAACGTCGCGCACATCAATGCCGTCAATCAGCACAGAGCCCCTCTCCGGGTCAATGAAGCGCGGGATGAGATCAGCCAGCGTAGACTTCCCTCCTCCCGACCGTCCAACAACAGCCACAGTCTGCCCCTTCCGGATAGTGAGCGAGACATCCTTCAGCACCGGCTCATGATCATATGCAAACCAGACATTCCTGAACTCGATGCTGTCACGAAACTCCGTTATCCTGACTGCATCAGGCTTCTCCCTGATGGTCTCCTCGGCATCCATGACCTGGTTGATGCGGTCAATTGAAGCCATTCCCTTCTGTATGCTGAACCAGGCGCTCGAGATAGCCTTTGCCGGCTGTATGATCTGCGAGAAGATTACCACGAAGGCAATGAGCTTGTCGGGTGACATGTTACCCGTACCCTTCAACGCGAGCAACCCTCCGTAATAGATCACAATCAGCAGCACCACGGTCGAGAGGAACTCGCTGACGGGATGAGCCAGGTAAGCCTTGCGAGCCACCCGTCGGAAGGTAGTGGTGAACTTCTCGTTTGCCTGCGCGAACTGTCCGGACATCTTCTCCTCTGCATTGAATCCCTTAATTATACGCAGCCCTGTCAGGGTCTCCTCGAGCACCGAGAGCAGTCTGCCGAGTGCCTGCTGTCCGATAAAGGAGGCGCTCTTGAGTGAACGGCTGATGCGGGCAATGGCCCATCCGCTCACCGGCAGCATGAGCAGCGCGAAGAAAGTGAGTTGCGGGCTGGTGACAATGAGATAGGTGACAAAAATAATTATCGTGAAGGGGTCGCGGAACATCATCGAGAGTGACGACATGACCGATATCTCAATCTCCTGAACATCATTTGACACGCGGGTCATGAGATCGCCCTTGCGGGCCTCTGAGAAATATGAGAGGGGCAGTCTCAGTATCTTGTCATAGACCTGCTTCCTGACATCCCTTACAGTGTTGGCCCTGAGGCTGGCCATACAATTATTGGCCAGAAAGATCAGGAAGTTCTTGATGAAACTGGCGATGGCAAAGATGATTACAACAACCAGCAGCGTCCTCATCTCGCCGTATTTGGCTATCTGTGAGGCGAAGAACCAGTCGCCCCAGTCACTGAAATACTGCATTGTAAACGAAAAAGACCCAGGATGCGGAGCCGCCTCTACCCTGGTGAAGAGTATCTGCAGGAACGGGATAATAAGGGTATATGTAAAGAGAGCAAAGAAAGCGCTCAGTATGTTGAAACCCATATTTTGGAAAGCAAGTCCTTTATATGGCTTGAGGTACTGCAGGAGAATCTTAAGACTCTTCATTATGTTTTGTCAGAAACCGGTATAGTTGAACGGGGTGACTGCCTTCATCTCTTTCCTGACGGCATCGCTGATATCAAGGGTGTCTATGAATCTGCTGATAGTCTCACCTGTGATCTTTTCGTTGGTCCGGGTGAGGGCCATAAGTGCCTCATAGGGCTTCGGGAAGCCCTCCCTGCGCAGTATCGTCTGCAGTGCCTCGGCAACCACAACCCAGTTCTCCTCCAGGTCGCTGGTGATCTTCTCACGGTTGACGATGAGCTTGGACAGCCCCTTCACCACCGATTTCCATGCGATGAGTGAATGCGCCATCGCCACCCCTGTGTTTCTTATCACGGTTGAATCGGTAAGGTCGCGCTGCAGCCGTGAAACCGGCAGCTTGGAAGAGAGATGTCCCAGCAGCGCGTTGGCCACGCCGAGGTTGCCCTCACCGTTTTCAAAGTCGATCGGATTGACCTTGTGGGGCATGGCTGACGAACCGATCTCCCCTTTCACAATCGTCTGCTTGAAATAGTCGAGCGAGATATAGCTCCACAGGTCTCTGCATAGATCGATAATAATCGTGTTGATACGGCTGATGTTGTCAAACAGCGCTGCCAGCCCGTCGTAGTGTTCGATCTGCGTGGTTGTCTGCTGTCTCTCGAGGCCCAGCTGCTCATTCAGAAGACGGTTGGCAAACTCAACCCAGTCGACTGCCGGGTATGCCACCTTGTGTGCGTTGAGATTCCCGGTTGCACCACCGAACTTGCCGCTGTACTTCGTCATCATCAGTGTCACCAACTCGCCGTTGAGTCTCTCGCTGAAGACCGCCATCTCCTTCCCCAGCCTGGTGGGCGTGGCCGGCTGGCCGTGTGTGCGTGCCAGCATGGGCAGGTCGGCCCACTCCTCCGCCATGGCTTCAAGAGCTTCGCGAAGCGAGACCAGAAGTGGTATCATTATCTCCCTTACCGAGTCCCTTATGGCCATCGGCATAGCTGTGTTGTTTATGTCCTGTGAGGTGAGACCGAAGTGTACGAACTCACTCCATGTGCCAAGACCAAGCGCAGAGACCTTCTCCTTAACAAAGTATTCCACAGCCTTGACATCATGATTGGTGACAGCCTCTTTCTGCTTGATAAATTCAGCATCGGCAGGAGAGAAATCGCGGTAAACAGACCGCAGTTCCTGTTCCTTCCCGTCCGGGAAGCCTGCAAACTGCGGAAGGCGGGCCTGCGCAAGGGCTATAAAATACTCCGTCTCAACGTGGACACGGTAGCGCATCAGTCCGAATTCCGAATAAAACGGGATCAACTCCTTCACCCGCTCACCGTAGCGGCCGTCGACCGGTGAAATTGCATTTAAGCGGTCCGTCATACTATTTCCTCACCGTGAATTAATCAATGAATCAAAAAACAAAAATACTATTTTGTACTGGTGTAAAAAAATTGAACCTTTGCAATTATCTGCATGCGGAACAAAAGAGATGGAGAAGATCAGGGTATCAGCAGTCAAATACATTAACAGTTATCCGTTCATGATAGGCCTTCGCGACGGTGAGGTGGCGCGCATGATAGACCTCGAGGTGTGTCATCCCTCCGAGTGCGCTGACAGGCTTATTGCAGGGGATACGGACATAGGGCTGATACCGGTTGCCATGGTGGCCTCCATGAAGGAGTATCACATTGTGAGCGACTACTGCCTCAGCACCAACGGAGAGGTCCGCACGGTGCTGCTGGTAAGCAACAGTCCGTTTGAAAAGATAACCAGAATTTACCTCGACTACCGTTCGAGGAGCTCAGTAGCCCTCTGCCGCATCCTTGCTGCCAGGTCGTGGAACCGTGAATTTGAGTGGATGCCCGCATCGGAGGAATTTGACATCACGGCCATGACGCAGGGCGAAGCGGCAGTAATGATAGGCGACCGCTGTTTTGAGTATGCACACCTCTTCTCACTGAGGCTCGACCTGGGGCTCGAGTGGAAGAAATTTACCGGCCTGCCGTTTGTCTTCGCCTGCTGGGTCTCCTCAAGACCCCTTCCTGAGGAGTTCACGGCTCTTTTCAACAAGGCCCTCGGCGAAGGACTGGAGCGGCGGAATGAGGCGGTGTCACTCCTGAAAGAGGGAGCCGCAGCCACACCGGAGGAGGTCATTTATTACCTGAACCACAACATCGACTTTCGTCTCGATGACAGTAAATGGGAAGCCCTGACGAAATTTATCGGTTATATAAAAGAACTAAAGTTAAATCCATGAATAAGCTCCTACTCAAACTCATCATCCTGCTCTTCATTGTCTCCCTCACAGGCGGGATGACAGAGGCGCAGACAGGGCCTGACACCACCACCCTGATATACAAGGTAAAGATTGACAAGATGATAGCGGCGCCCCTTTGGCGCAGCGTAAAGAAGAGCTTCGTTGAGGCCGATTCGGTGAACGCTGATTTCATACTCATCCACATGAACACCTATGGCGGGCAGGTCGATATAGCGGACTCGATGCGCACCCTCATACTTAATAATCCTATCCCCGTGCTGGTCTTTATAGACAACCAGGCCATCTCTGCCGGTGCCCTGATTGCAGTGGCAGCAGACAGTATCTACATGCGGCCCGGCGCCAGCATCGGCGCTGCCACCGTGGTAGACCAGACCGGAGCAAAGATGCCTGACAAGTACCAGTCTTTCATGCGCGGCATGATGAGAGCCACGGCGGAAGCCCACGGCAAGAAGCCGGTGGTGAAGGATGGAGACACCACATGGGTGTGGCACCGCGATCCGGAGATAGCACAGGCGATGGTGGACCCGTCAATTGTGCTAAAAGGTATCGTTGACACCGGCCAGGTACTGACTCTTACCGCCCTTGAAGCCATTAAATATGGTTTTTGCGAGGGCCAGGCCGAGACGGTTGAGGATGTGATCGCCAGAGCCGGCATAGAGAACTACACAGTAAAAGAGCTGAAGCTCACAGGTGTGGACAGGATCATCATGCTGCTTATCAATCCTGCCGTCTCGGGACTTCTCATCGTACTTATCATCGGAGGAATCTACTTCGAACTGCAGTCGCCCGGCATAGGATTCCCCCTGGCAGCTGCGGGGTTCGCAGCGCTGCTCTATTTTGCACCGCTCTACCTTGAAGGGGTGGCCGCCAACTGGCACCTCATGATCTTCATAATAGGAATAATACTGGTGATGGTTGAGATCTTTGCCATACCCGGCTTTGGCGTCACAGGAGTATTGGGGGTGATTGGCATTGTAACCGGACTGGCTTTTGTCATGATTGATAAGATTGTCTTCAGGTTCGGACCCTCAGGTGACGGCGTGAGGGAGGTGGTAGCATCATTTGCCATCGTGGTGCTTGCGGCAGTGCTGGCAATCGGCTTCTCACTGTGGCTCTCGAGAAAACTGTTTGCCCCGAACAGGCTCTTCGGAAGCCTGGCACTGGAGACATCAGTAAACCAGGCCGACGGATTCGTGAGCTTTGACATGGACAAGCTGGCTGCGCTCGTCGGAGCCACCGGGACCGCGCACACTGTCCTTCGTCCTTCAGGGAAGGTGATGATAGGCGGTGAGGTTTACCCGGCCATGGCTGAGACAGGCTATATCTCAAAGGGAACGGAAATAACTGTCAGAAGGGAAGAACAGGGCCATCTCTTTGTGGTGGCCTCAGGTAAAGCATGATGGGTCATGCAGGCGATAACCGTCAGACCATATTCAGAAGGCGACTTCCAGGGCATCATGGAGCTCTGGATTGCCACCGGACTGAGCAGGCCCGAAAGAGGAGACGATGAGACTACTGTTGAACGCAGCATTGAACTGGGCGGCATGATGCTTGTCATGTGCGGCGGAGACACAGGCAGAGAGATAATTGGCACTTCATGGATGACATTCGACGGCAGACGCATCCACCTGCACCATTTCGGAATTACTCCCGCATTCCAGGGAAAGGGCCTCTCAGGCATGCTCCTTAAGGAATCGCTGAAATTCGTAAAGGAGAAAGGATACCAGGTCAAGCTTGAAGTTCACAGGAGCAACAGAACCGCCATTGAGCTGTATAAAAAAGCAGGATTCGGGTACCTTGGAGACTATGACATATATATAATCAGGGATATACAATCCGTTGAAATCTAAAATGTTAAAATAACCTTAAAGAGAGGTTTTTATTATCGGAATCTGTAATTATTTTGTATATTTGGGAAAATCTATCCATTAAAAATCATGGCACGAACAATCACTTTTTCAGATCTGAGAAAGATCAAGGACCAGCTTCCTGACGGGAGCATAAGGAAGATAGCAGATGAGCTTGACATGTCCGAGGAAACCGTCAGGAACTATTTCGGAGGCTGGAACTTCGATCGTGGGCAGAGTGCCGGGATCCACATAGAAAAAGGACCCGAAGGGGGAATAGTCACTATAGAAGACACTACAGTACTGGACCTTGCTGAAAGTATGCTGCCACGCTAATTTCACACCCCGACAGGTGACAAAAAGCAAAAGTTTTTACTTTTGCTTTTTTCATATCCAAAATGCCGCAACGCTTAATATCTGACGCAGAGAGGAAGTACCGGGAGGTTCTCACCGGGGAGTGCAGGAGACTGTTTGAAAGCAGCTCCATGCCTTCGCATGATCATCTGCACCATGAGCGTGTATGGAAGAATGCCTCGCTCCTGCTGGAGCTGCTGTACGGTGCAGGGATGGCGACTGATCCCCGCCTTCCGGAGAAAGCTATTGTAGCAGCATTTTTTCATGACACCGGGCTTACGGTGAACCGCGGCCCTGATCATGGCCTGGAGAGCCGCCGGTTGTGCAGCTTGTTCCTTGAGAGCAGCAACTTCAGCGCTGATGACAGGCAGGAGATACTCGATGCCGTGGAGAAGCATGACGACAAGGAATACCAGGCTCTCTCCGATCCGGCTTCACTTGCAGCCGTCATCTCCGTTGCCGATGACATGGATGCATTCGGGCAGACGGGCATAGAACGTTATACGGAGATCTATGCTATGAGAGGCATCACGGAAGATGAGATGCCGCGCCTGATCACAGACAACGTTATGTCACGCCTCAGACACCTCGAAGCAACATACCACATGTTCCCTGACATCGTCGCGGAGCAGAGAATTAACGCCAGAATCGTAACCGACTACTTCACAGATAAAATAAGATGAACCACAGACTCTGCATTGCCACTCTTACTGTCATTCTGACCGCAGGTCTCCACGCCCAGGACAGGAGCCTCACTCCTCCGCTCAGGTATGATGAGAACCACAGCCTCACATGGGAGGAGGCCATCAGCTTCTATACAGAACTTGACAAGGCGTATCCCGAGGCCACCCTGCTTGAGATGGGCATGACCGATGCCGGCAGGCCACTGCACCTCTTCATCATAAGCGGCGACGGGGAGTTTGAGCCGGAGGCAGCCCGCAGACAGGGTAAAGCCATTGTTCTCATCAACAACGGCATCCACCCCGGCGAGCCGGAAGGCATTGATGCCAGCGCACAGTTCGCCGCTGACATCCTTGCCAACAAAGATGGCATGAAGAAATATCTGCGCAACACCGTGGTGGCAATCATCCCGGTATATAATATCGGTGGCGCCCTGGCCCGCAGTCAGTTCTGGCGCATAAACCAGAACGGTCCGGATGAGAAGGGAGCACGGCGCAACACCCGCTTCCTCGATCTGAACCGCGACTTCGTCAAGCAGGATTCACGTGATGCCCGCGCCTTTGCAGAGATCTACAGTTACCTTGATCCGGACCTCTTCCTCGATACCCATACAACCAACGGATCGGATCACCAGTTTACAGTGACGCTCATTGCAACACAGCCGGAGAAGATGTATCCTGAGATGGAGGAGTACTTCCGCAGAGAGATGCTGCCTGAACTCTACAACCGTATGAAAACGGCACATAACAATGAGATGGTGCCCTATGTCCAGTACACCGACAGAGGCGAGATAAAGGCCATTATCGGATTCGAGGAGCACTCATACTACTCAACAGGATATTCCTCACTCTTCAACTCCTTCGGCTTTATGACAGAGACACTCGTCTACAAACCATACCCGGAGCGCGTAAAAGGCACCCACCAGTTCATTGCCGAACTGGTCCGGTATACTTCACTGAACCACAAGGATATTCTCAGACTGCGGAAGGAAGCTGACAGCCGCACTCTCAGCGCCACGGAATATGTGATAGACTGGGATCAGGACACCACCAGGTGGGACCTGCTGGAATACCACGGGTACAGGTATGAGGAGACCGTCACCCCCATCACCGGAAGAAAGTCGGGCTTCTACAATCATGAAAAACCTTACACGGACACAATCAGGTACTACAACTACTTCGTACCCGCAGTCACCGTAGCCGCCCCCGAGGCCTATATCGTTCCCTTTGCGTGGGAGGAGGTCATTGAACGGCTCCGCGTCAACGGTGTCTCCATGCGCCAGTTGCAGAATGACACCACCCTCACCGTCGAGACCTATTATATTGACAGCTTTGAACCGGCAAAAAGGGCCGCCCAGGGTCACTATTTCAACAGCAAGGTAAAGCTCAGGACAGCAAGCCAGGAGGTGGAATATCTTAAAGGAGATTACATCATCCCTCTTAACCAGCGGGCAAACAAATACATAGTCTGCATGCTTGAGCCGCAGAGCGAATCAGGATTCTTTGCCTGGAACTTCTTTGACTCGTTCCTCGAGGGACAGGACTGGTATTCAGTATGGGGATTCGAGAGTCACCTTAAGGTGCTTCTTGACAGTGACCCCGTACTCAGGGCTGCCTTTGACAAAGCCCGCAGCGAGGATGAAAAAATGGCCGCCGACCCGGTGGTGCAGCTTCAGTGGCTCTATCAGAACACCCCGGCATCCGAGCTAGAGCGCAGGACCAGGTTATACCCCGTCGGCCGGATAATGAAGAACGTCAATCTTTAACACATCAGTAACTGATCACCCATGTCAGACGCTAAGCTTAATCAAACATATGACAGCGAGGAGTTCCGCCGTCAGGGCCATGAACTGATCGATATACTTGCCGACTACCTGGGTCAGGCCACCTCGCGCGGTGAGATGCCCGTTCTGAGGAATATTGAGCCTGATGATCTTGTAAAGGAGTTCGCCTTTGACAATCCTGCAAATAAGGATCTGCCCCTCAGCAGCTATGTCCGTAAGGTCATTGAAAGCATGAACCATCTGCACCACCCTCGTTTTGTGGGGCATCAGAACACTCCTCCCCTGACCGCCGGCATCATCGCGCAGATGTGCACCACCCTTCTCAACAACGGAGTGGCCGTGTACGAGATGGGACCGGCAGCTATGGCTGCTGAGCGAAACGTTGTCAGGTACATAGCCCGGCTGACAGGCTTCGGGAGTGAGGCTGACGGCATCTTCACGCACGGAGGCAGCGCCGGCAACCTGACAGGCCTCCTGGCAGCACGCCAGGCGATGAGTGAGTACAACATCTGGGAGGAGGGTGTGAGGCACGACAGGCCTGTAGGGATCATCATCTCCGACCAGTCGCATTACAGTGTCTCACGCAATGCGAAGGTGATAGGACTGGGCGCCGGCTCCGTAATCAGGATACCCTATGACAGCCGTTACGCCATGCAGACACAACTCCTGAAAGAGACGAAGCAGAAGGCCGAAGACAACGGGATAAGGGTGATATGTGTGGCTGCCAATGCGTGCTCCACGGCAACGGGCACATATGACAATCTTGAGGAGATCGCCGCATTCTGCCGCGAGAACAATCTCTGGTTCCATGTTGACGGTGCACACGGCCTCGGAGTGCTCTTCTCCGACAGGTACCGTCACCTGGTCAAAGGAATAGAACATGCCGACTCCATAGTCCTCGACTTTCACAAGATGTTGCTGACACCAGGACTGAACACAATGGTGCTCTTCCGTGACGGCAAGAAATCTTATGAGACATTTGCCCAGAAAGCAGGATACCTGTTTGACAAACAGGACGAGAATGAATGGTTCAACGGTGCCAAAAGAACGCTCGAGTGCACAAAAAGCGCGCTTGGGATAGTGGCGTGGGCAGTGATAAAGTACTACGGCGACGATGCTCTGGGAAAGTATATCGACAGTCGCTACGGCCTGGCTGCGTGGTTCGCTGAAGCCATCAGAGCGGAGAGTGGGATGGAACTTGCAGTGACTCCGGAATCAAATATCGTCTGTTTCAGGTACGCTCCTGAGGGATGCAGCAGGGAGAAACTGAATGAACTTAACAGGAGAATAAGAAAAGAGATAGTCAGGAGCGGCGAGTTCTACCTCGTTCAGACGGAGCTTGATGGTACAATCTGGATGCGCACCGCACTGATGAACGCCATGACTGATGAAAATGACCTGCGCCGACTGATCAACTCAATAAAGAGATATGGATCGGAGCTTGTCTCCGACGGTGTCTGAGCATATAAAAAATTAGTGAGACTATGGTAATGGGGCCTCCAGAAAAACTAACAGCTGCGAAGTACCAATAGGCTACCTTACAAAAAAATCGAGCACAGTCTCTCCCCCGAGAGAGGCAACAAGGTTATCGTTTTTGTGAACGGGACCAACTCCTGAAGGTGTACCGGTAAAGATCAGGTCCCCGGTCTTCAGGGTATAATATCTCGAGACATAAGATATTATGTCGTTAAATGAGAATATGAGATCAGAGGTGTTTCCGGTCTGCTTTCTGACACCGTTTATGTCGAGGGCAAAACCGATATCTGCCATGTCAGTGAATTTCTCCTTTGCAATGAACGTACCCAGCGGCGCAGAGCCGTCGAAAGTCTTTGACAGCTCCCACGGGTGACCGGCCTTTGAGAACTTGTTCTGCAGGTCGCGGGCCGTAAAGTCGATCCCCACCGTCAGGGCATCAAAATAACGTCCGGCATACTGTGCGGCAATGCCTTTTCCCAGCTTTGAGATGCGCAGCACGATCTCCGCCTCGTACTGCAGGTCTTCGGAAAAGTCGGGTATAAAGAAGGGCTTATTCTTTTTGAGTATTGCCGAATCGGGTTTGAGAAAAACCATCGGCTCAGCCGGCACCGGGCGGTTCATCTCAGCCGCATGCTTCCTGTAATTCAGTCCAACGCAGATTATTTTCATCCTGTTATCAGGCTTTCCCGAATGAGCGCAGCTTGATGGCAGTAAGCAC
>JBGSLG010000174.1:0-4310 GCA_041740815.1 Bacteroidales bacterium | reverse complement strand
CAGGAACTCGGAAATTCCTCCCAGGTGAGTACGGATCTTCCTGTTACGGAACTCAAACACCTTGCTCACCAGCCCGTCGAGGAAATCCCTGTCATGAGAAACCACAATTAATGTGCCATCGAATTTTGTCAGCGCTTTTTTCAGGATCTCCTTTGACCGTATGTCGAGATGGTTGGTCGGCTCATCGAGGAGAAGCAGGTTGTAGGGCTCGAGGAGCAGCTGCACTATGGCCAGCCGCGACCGTTCGCCGCCTGAAAGTACCTTAACCTTCTTGTCGATGTCATCGCCGTGGAAGAGGAATGCTCCGAGGATATCGCGCAGCCTGGTACGGATATCGCCCCGCGCAATCCTGTCGACCGTCTCGAACACAGTGTACTCATCATTGAGAAGCTCATCCTGGTTCTGGGCGAAGTAACCCGTTGCAACGTTGTGTCCCTTTTTCATTATCCCCTCGAAGTCAGTCTGCCCGAGGATCATTCTTGCGAGGGTGGTCTTGCCCTCTCCGTTTCGACCTACAAAGGCCACCTTCTCGCCCCGTTCGATCTTCATCGATATCTTATCGAGAACGAGGTGGTTGCCGTAACGCTTTGATGCCTCATCGGCCTCAACCACCACGGTGCCGGAGCGAGGGGCAGGGGAGAAGCGTATGTTAAGGGCAGACATGTCCTCATCCTCTATCTCTATACGGTCAAGCTTCTTCAGGTGCTTGATCTTGCTCTGGACCTGCACTGCTTTGGTGGGTTTATACCGGAACCGCTCGATGAATTTCTCGGTGTCGTCAATCATCTTCTGCTGGTTGCGGTAGGCCGAGACCTGCTGCTCACGCCTCTCTTTCCTGAGCTCAGTATATTTTGTATAGGGAACACGGTAGTCGTATACCTTGCCGAGACTGATCTCGATGGTGCGTTTGGTGACATTATCAAGGAAGGTGCGGTCATGTGAGACAAGCAACACGGCACCGGAGTATGTTTCCAGGAAAGCCTCAAGCCAGAGTATTGACTCTATGTCAAGGTGGTTGGTGGGTTCATCAAGCAGGATGAGGTCCGGCTTCCTTAGGAGGATCTTGGCCAGTTCCACACGCATTCGCCATCCGCCGCTGAGCTCCCTGGTGGGCCGATTGAATTCTGCCGTGCTGAAGCCGAGGCCTGTGAGGGTCTGGCCTGTCAGCGCAATATAGTCGCCGCCACCCAGCATCTGGTGTCTCTCGCCGGCGGCATGAAGCCTGTCGCACAGCTGATGGTAGCTCTCGGTCTCGAAGTCAGTCCTTTCCGCCACCTCTCGTGAGGTATCCGCAATCTCCTGTTCCAGCGCCCTCATCTCTGTGAATGAGGTGAGAGCCTCCTCCAGCACCGTGGTGGTGTCAGACACCTTCATCTGCTGCTCGAGGTAGCCTATTGTCAGTTCGCGCGGTCGTTCCACCGATCCGGAGGTCGGATCCTGCAGTCCGGCGATGATCTTCATCAGGGTCGATTTACCGGCACCGTTCCTTCCTGTCAGGCCGATGCGCTCCTGCCGGGTGATGAGGAATGAGACCTCATCGAGGAGGGCGAAGCTGCCGAAAAGGAGTGATACGTTATTGACGGAGACCATCAGGCTGTTTTTTTGAATTCGCAAAGATAATCAAATTCCACCTTCAGTACTGGTTACTGTATGATGTGGTCTGAAGGTCTTGCAGTCCTGCGGTCTGTCGCTGCGCTCCTGTCCTGCGGTCAATTTTGACAATTGTCTGAGGATTGGAGACTGCCGGCTGAGAACTGCCGACTGAGGAAGGCATACTCCACCTCCAAAAATTACGTTAATATTGTAGCCTAATTTGAAAGTCATGAAACCCACATGATTGACCACAATCATAAACACGGATTAAGATAATCTACAATCATGTGTGGTTCCATCATACCTTTAAAATCAAAATTATATTATGATGAAAAACAGTCTTAAACTTCTGGCATTGTCCCTTCTTCTGGCACCGCTGCTGCTGATGCAGTCGTGCTCCGGGAAAGAAGAGACAGATCCGTTCGCGGACAACACATATCTCCTCTCCAGCGAGCTGCTGATGATGAGAACCAAAGAAAACATCGTTTCTGTACTTACAATAGCGGCCTCACAATACCCTGCAATCAGCGAAATAGTAGCCGACGTGGTATCCGGAGTGAATGTCTACAAAATTACATATACTACTGATTTCATGGGAGAAGAGGTGACCGCATCAGGACTGGTATGCATCCCCTCGGTCCCCGGCACATACCCTGTGCTCTCATTCCAGAACGGCACCAACACCCTGCATTCAGCGGCTCCCACTGCAGATCCGGAGGCCCTTCAGTTCCAATTGATTGAATACCTCGCAGGTACCGGTTATGTTGTCATTATTCCCGACTATCTCGGTTTCGGGGCATCGGAACAGATGGCACACCCTTACCTCCACAAGGAATCGACCGCGCAGACAATCATCAACATGTTCTACTCACTGACGGAGTTCGATGAGGATGTGGCGAAAGATATATCGATCACCAATGAGTGCTACCTGATGGGTTACTCACAGGGCGGATGGGCTACACTTGCTCTCCTGGAGGCGATGGAGCAAAACTATGCGGCAGATTTTACAGTAAAGGCAGCCAGCGGCGGGGCCGGACCGTATGACCTTAACTACGTCAACGAGTATGTACTCGGACAGACACAGTATCCTATGCCGGTCTACCTGGCCTATATCGCCAACGCCTACAGTGAATATGACCTTTACTCCACTGCCCTCGCTGACATCTTTAACCCGACTTATGCCGGCCTCATCCCGGGGCTTTTTGACGGACTGCATTCTTCTGAACAGATAAATGCCCAGTTAAATATCAATATCTCTCTTCTTTTCAAGTCAGAATATATCTCGGGATATGCCACAGCACCTTTGTACCAGAGTGTGCGCAATGCGATGACTACCAATAGTGTACAGGGCTGGGACAGCAATGTTCCCATCCTTTTCCTTCATGGAACAGCTGACACCCATGTCATGCCCGTTCTCTCGGAAATGATGCATACCGACATGATTGCAGCCGGATCAAGTCCGGTGACTTGCCTGTATGTGCCACTGAACGGACTTGACCATGGCACAGGCGCTGTTCCGGCAGTGCTGGCTGGTCTCGAATTTTTCAAGGCATTCAGATAGGCGGGGATGGGAAGGAAGAAGCAGCTGCCAACACTCAGGGGTGTCACAATCACGGATATAGGATCAGAAGGCAACGCAATCGCCAGGGTTGACGACATGGTGTTGTTTGTGCCGGGATTGATACCGGGCGATGTGGTTGACGTCAGGGTCACGAAGAAGAAAAAGCGGTATATGGAGGGGGTGACGCTGGCGGTGACCACACCATCGCCCCAGAGGATAACGCCACCGTGCTCTCATTTCGGGGTGTGCGGTGGCTGCCGGTGGCAGCATCTGCCATATGACAGGCAACTATTCTATAAGGCCCAGCAGGTCCGTGATAACCTTACACGCATAGGACATACTCCAATCCCGGAGATTGAT
Source organism: Bacteroidales bacterium (assembly GCA_041740815.1). Lineage (GTDB taxonomy): Bacteria > Bacteroidota > Bacteroidia > Bacteroidales > VadinHA17 > SR-FBR-E99. The sequence continues at coordinate 796 of JBGSLG010000174.1, read as the reverse complement.
CCGATCCTTGGCTCGGAGAAGATCTACGGCTATCGCAACAAATTGGAATTCACCTTCTCTGAGCGTCGGTGGATGACCGGAGAGGAGCTTGCATCATGGATCGCTGATAAGGAATCCCGGAAGGCTGACAGGATTGAAGAGGCCGGAGAATGCCGGCAGACTGACATGGTTGAAGAGGCCGGAGAATACCGGCAGACTGACATGATTGAAGAGGCCGGAGAATCACCGGAGGTTCCTCTTATTAATCGTAGGCCAGACATAATGGGAGAATCCGCCCCCCTGACCGCCCCCTCACACAGCCCCGCACTTGGATTCCATATCCCCGGTATATATGACAAGGTGCTCGATATCAATGAGTGCCTCCTGATGGGAGAACCGTCGGACAGAATCAGGAATGAGGTTAGAAGATATGCTCTGGAGAGAGGGCTTCCCTTCTACGACTTCCGGGAGCATCGCGGCTTCCTCAGGACCATGTTTGTCAGGATATCCTCGGGAGGGGAGGTGATGGTTATCCTGGTGACAACGGACAGCCATGCAGAGGAGAGAGAACAGCTGCTGATCCACCTGGCTGAGAGTTTCCCGGAGATAACTTCGCTCTATTATGTCATAAATACAAAGAAGAACGACAATATCGCGGACCAGACGCCTGTCCATCTTCGCGGCAGCATGTTTATAACCGAGGAGATGGAAGGACTCAGGTTCAGGATTGGCCCGAAGTCGTTCTTCCAGACCAACAGCAGCCAGGCTTCAAGGCTTTACGCCGTTGTGAAGGCGTTTGCACAGCTTAAGGGCGACG
>JBGSLG010000173.1:0-23082 GCA_041740815.1 Bacteroidales bacterium | reverse complement strand
CATATTAGCATTCCAGAAACCTGACAAAGTAATATTACTGGAAGCGGACGACCAGTACGGAAAATTTGAATTCCGCCCGCTTGAACCCGGCTATGGCATAACCGTAGGTAATGCTCTCAGAAGAATCCTGCTCTCGTCACTCGAAGGATTTGCCATCACAACCATCAAGGTTGAGGGCGTTGACCATGAGTTCTCCACCATCACCGGAGTCATGGAAGATGTCACCGAGATTATCCTGAACATGAAACAGATACGTTTCAAAAGGATGGTTGAGGATGTTGATACCGAAAAGATAGTGGTCAAACTGTCCGGCCAGGAGGTCTTCAAAGCCGGCGACCTCAATAACGCTCTCAGCAGCTTCGAGGTACTGAACCCCGAACTGGTGGTGTGCCGCATGGAACCGGATGTCAAACTGCAGATAGAACTTAACATTACCAAGGGCAGGGGATACGTCCCGGCCGAGGAAAACCAGCCTGCTGAAGCTGAGTTCGGCGTAATAGCCGTTGACTCAATCTTCACTCCCATAAGGAATGTAAAATACTCAATTGAAAATTACAGGGTCGAACAGAAGACTGACTATGAGAAGCTTGTCCTGGAGATAACAACTGACGGATCAATTCATCCGAAAGATGCACTCAAGGAAGCCGCAAAGATCCTGATATACCACTTTATGCTCTTCTCGGAAGACAAGATCACCATTGACTATGAAGATAAAATGGCCAATGAGGAGTTCGATGAAGAGATACTCCACATGCGCCAGCTGCTCAAGACCAAGCTCGTTGACCTTGACCTCTCGGTGAGAGCCCTCAACTGCCTCAAGGCAGCAGAGGTCGAATCACTAGGCGATCTCGTCAAGTTCAACAAGAATGACCTCCTTAAGTTCCGCAACTTCGGCAAGAAGTCGCTCACCGAACTTGATGAGCTTCTTGAAACAATGAACCTCTCATTCGGGATGGATGTGGCAAAATATAAACTCGACAAAGATTAATAACCGGTAAGGACAGAGAGAAATGCGACATTTAAATTCTTTTAATCACCTTGGAAGAAAAAGCGCCGACAGAAAAGCAATGTTGGCCAACATGGCATCATCACTTATTCTTCACAAGCGTATTACAACCACCAACGCCAAGGCGCGTGCACTGAGGACATACGTTGAGCCCCTGATCACAAAGTCAAAGGATGATTCAACACACTCACGCAGGGTGGTATTCAGTTATCTTGAAAACAAAGAAGCTGTCTCTGAGCTCTTCAGGGAGGTGGCTCCACGTATCGCAAGCCGGCCGGGAGGATACACCAGGATTCTGAAGATTGGTAACCGCCTTGGAGACGCAGCCGAGATGTGCATCATCGAGCTTGTCGACTTTAACGAGAACATGCTGGCAGGTGAAGGTGGCAAGGCTAAAGCAACACGCCGCCGCCGCAGCCCGAAGAAGAAAGCAGAAACCGTAGCTGTTGAAGCACCGGCCGCCAAGGCAAAAGCTGTCAAAGCAAGTGCTGCCCCGGAGACTGCCCCGGAAGCAAACGCTCCTGAAGCTGACCCCAAAGAATAGCAGACTATGCTCATAATACTGAAGGGATATTGTCTTTAGGGCCATATCCCTTTTTTTCATATATTGCAATAATCTATTAAAACATAAGATACAATGAGTCAAATAATTAGTGTACATGCAAGAGAGATCCTTGATTCAAGGGGTAATCCGACCATTGAGGTCGAAGTTGTAACAGCCAGCGGCGCATCAGGCAGGGCGGCAGTGCCCTCCGGAGCATCAACCGGTGAGAACGAGGCTCTCGAGCTGAGAGACGGCGACAAGACCCGTTACCTGGGCAAGGGTGTTCTGAAGGCTGTATATAATGTCAACAGCGTCATATCAGAAGACATAATGGGTATGGATGTCACCAACCAGGTGGCTATTGACCAGAAGATGATTGACCTTGACGGCACTCCCACAAAGAGCACCCTCGGCGCCAATGCTATCCTCGGTGTCTCACTGGCATGTGCCAAGGCAGCAGCGGCCTACCATGGCCTGCCTCTCTACAGGTATATCGGCGGAACCAATGCACGCGTGCTCCCCATACCTATGATGAACATCATCAACGGCGGCTCGCACTCTGATGCTCCCATAGCGTTCCAGGAGTTCATGATTCGTCCGAAGGGCGCTACCTCCTTCACAGAAGGTCTGAGGATGGGCGCAGAGGTGTTCCATTCACTCAAGAAAGTGCTCAAGGAGCGCGGCCTCAGCACCGCAGTAGGTGATGAGGGCGGCTTCGCCCCTGCGCTCAAAGGAACCGAAGATGCCCTTGACAGCATCATCAAAGCAATCACAAACGCAGGTTACAAGCCGGTAGAGGACGTCACCATCGCACTCGACTGCGCGGCAAGCGAGTTCTTCAAGGATGGCGTCTACGACTACACCAAGTTCGAGGGCGCAAAGGCCAAGAAGCTCACCCCGGCAAAGCAGGCTGACTACCTCACCTCACTGGTTAAGAAGTACCCGATCATTGACTCGATAGAAGACGGAATGAGCGAGGGCGACTGGGAAGGATGGAAGCTGCATACCAAACAGCTCGGATCAAAGATACAGATAGTGGGTGATGACCTCTTCGTAACCAATGTTCAGTACCTTGAGAAGGGCATTGCCGAGGGTTGTGCCAACTCCATACTGATCAAGCTGAACCAGATCGGAACGCTGACAGAGACACTCAACTGCATTGAGATGGCTCACAGGGCAGGTTACACCACTGTCACCTCGCACAGGTCAGGTGAGACCGAGGATTCAACCATCGCCGATGTGGCTGTGGCAACAAACTCAGGCCAGATCAAGACCGGCTCACTCAGCCGCACTGACCGTATTGCCAAATACAATCAGCTCCTTCGCATTGAGGAAGAGCTCGGCAATAATGCCGTCTATGGTTGTTAATATAAACTGATGGCAGAGGCGTTGCCTGCAACGTCTCTGATAATGATATAGTGAGGAGGGTGCCCGTCTGAGACACCCTCTTTCTTTTCCCTGCTGTCAGTCAGGGGAGACGGCTTAGCTGCCGTCACACCTTTTTTTATTATATATTTGTATAAATCTGCTTCTCAATGTCGTTTAACGGTCTGGCTCAATATGTAAACTTTCTTGAATCACGTGATGATCTGGCGCGTGTCAGTTGTCATGCTGACCCCGTTCTCGAGATCACCGAGCTGGCTGACCGCATGGTAAAGAACGGAGGCAAAGCCCTTCTGTTCGAGAATAACGGCACCGGATTCCCTCTCCTGATAAACGCCTTTGCCTCTGATGACCGCATGGCGGCTGCCATCGGGCGCAACACCCTCGATGAAGCCGGTGAGGAGATTTTTTCACTGGTTGAATCACTGAGTCATGCCCGTGGCGTGGCGGCCAAGCTGGCACGTCTCCCGCAGATGGTTCGCCTCCTCAGGCTCATCCCCCGAAAGAAAAGAGGCAGGGGCGAGTGCCAGGAGGTGGTTGAGCCTATTGTTGACCTCGGCATGCTGCCCGTGCTTAAATGCTGGCCGCATGATGGAGGCAGGTTCATCACACTGCCTCTGGTTCATACCAAACACCCGGTTACGGGTAAGACCAACCTGGGCATGTACCGGATGCAGGTCATGGGGAAAGACTTTTCCGGGATGCACTGGCACCGTCACAAGACAGGTGCGCGTCATTTTGAAGAGTGGAAGAAGGAGGGCAGAAGAATGCCGGTAACGGTGACACTCGGCGGTGACCCCGTATATACCTATTCCGCCACAGCACCGCTGCCTGAAGATATCGATGAGTACCTGCTTGCCGGTTTCCTGCGCCACAAAAGAGTCACCATGGTCAAATGTCTTACAAATGACCTCTGGGTTCCGGCTGACTCCGATATTGTGATAGAAGGCTATGTTGACCCTTTGGAGACGCCGGTCACCGAGGGCCCCTTCGGTGATCATACCGGGTTCTACTCACTGTCAGACCTCTATCCCGTGTTTCACGTTACATGCATCACACACCGCAGGGATGCAGTCTATCCGGCCACCATCGTGGGCGTGCCGCCGATGGAGGATGCGTGGATGGGCAAGGCGACAGAAAAGATATTCTTTGCGCCCATAAAACTGGCCATAGCCCCTGAGATACGCGAGCTGCATATGCCAGTGGCAGGGGTGGCACATAACCTTGTTATCGTAAGCATTGACAAGACATATCCCGGACAGGGCATGAAGGTGCTCAGTGCCCTCTTCGGTGCCGGGCAGATGATGCTGAGCAAGTATATAATAGTTGTCAGCGGACCTGTAAATATTCATGATTACAATCTGGTTGCAGAGGCCATCTTCGGCAATGCCAGATTTGAGACCGACCTGTTGCTTACCCGCGGACCACTCGATGTGCTTGACCACTCTTCAGACAGGTACAGCATGGGAGGCAAGCTTGGAATAGATGCCACCGTAAAACTGTCCGAGGAGCGCACCGCTGAGTATCACTCGGTACCGTTGCTGCTGCTCACTGACGCCGAGGTGACGGGCGGTGTCATCACAGGGATGAAGACCATGGCGGAGCATTCACTGCCGGTGGCGGTGCTGACTGTCAGGAAACCGCCGGAGGGTCTTGACATGCACCGTCTCGCCGCTGCGCTTCCCGCACCTCTCACCACTCCCGGCACGGTAATCGTTGCCGTTGATGACGGGGCTGATGCCGATGATCCCGCCATGATCACATGGCTGGTGACCGGCAACAGTGACCCGGCACGTGACCTCTATCACCTTGAGGGAGGAGCACTGTTCATCGATGCCACCTCGAAGGCGCACTCACTCCCTGTATTCCCCAGGGACTGGCCCAATGTGGTTTGCTCAGCCAGAGAGACGATAGCCATGGTTGACCGCAGGTGGCCGGAATACGGTATCGGAGGGTTCCTTGAGTCGCCCTCACTGAGGCTGCTGCCCCTGCTCAGGCCCGGAGAGGCTTCCGTGGAGACAGCCAATATCACTGTGCAGTGAGCCTGTTGCTGTCACCGGCTGCAACTCTTGCACTGGTTCAGGGACTGAAAGACAACCAGGTCATCAACTATGCCATAGCTGTATTCATCGTCATTGCACTCATCTACCTGGCAATACTGCAGTTCTGGGTGCTGCTGCGCACACGGAAACACCTCACCGAGATGAAGAGTGCATATAATGAGATAGATTTCCAGCGCTCAGAGCTGCAGCTGCACAACAAGGACCTTACTGACAGCCTCAACTATGCACGCCGTATACAGGCGGCGCTCCTTCCTGCCGAGCATCACATAAGAAAAATATTCAGCGACTATTTTATCTATTACCGCCCGAAGCATATTGTAAGCGGTGATTTCTACTGGTTCAGCGAACGTGACGACAAATATTTCATCGCCGCGGCTGACTGCACAGGTCACGGTGTTCCCGGGGCCCTCATGTCAATGATCGGTCTGGAACTTATACAGAAGATCATCAATGAGATGATGGTAGATGACAGTGACCAGGTGCTGCTCACCATGAACAAAGAGCTTGAGTCAGCTTTCTTTAAGGAGGAGAGCGGCAAGGCTCTTATCAGGGATGGCATTGAGATGGGCATCTGTATCATAGACAAGAAGACCAGGGAGATGGAGTTTTCAGGCGCTTTCCTGCCTGTCTATATTGTGCGTGATGACAAGCTCATAGAGATTAAGGGTGACAAGAAGAATGTGGTGCAGTCATTTGCCATGGTCTCGTTCAACCGCAGCACCTTCAGGCTGCAGGAGGGTGATCTGCTCTACCTCTTCTCCGACGGGTACGCTGACCAGTTCGGAGGGCCAGAGAACAAGAAGTTCATGTACCGTCGCCTGAGACATATATTGCTTACAATCAGCAAATATCCTCTGAATGACCAGGAGCGGATCCTTGATGAGACCATAGAATCATGGATGGATGGTCATGATCAGATTGATGACATGATGATTCTTGGTGTGAGACCCTTCTGAGGTCAGATCTTTTAATGTGAGACCCTTATGAGGTCAGATCAGGGCTGTGATCTTCTCGATGAGCACATCGGGCTCTATCGGTTTACTGATATAATCGTCCATCCCCACGGCCAGGCACTGCTCCCTGTCGCCCAGCATTGCATTGGCTGTGATGGCAATTATGGGTACATGTATCTGTGTACTCATCTCCAGTCCCCTTATCTTCTCGGCGGCCAGGAGGCCATTCATTATCGGCATTTGTACATCCATGAGAATGAGGTCATAGCGCGAGGTGCCGAACATGTCAAGTGCCTCCTTGCCGTTACGGGCTACCTCGAACCGTCTTACCAGCGGTTCGAGCATTAGCTGTGTGATGCGCTGGTTGATGGGGTTGTCTTCCACCAGGAGTATTGAAAGGTCTTTCAGCTCCTTCTTGTTAGTATCCCTGGGCATTCCCCTGACAAGGGTGCTGGCGGCAGCCGGACGGTCAATCTTGCCGGCCCTGCGCAGGTTGATGAAGAAGACCAGGTATGACTCCATGCCGGCGCTGGTCTCCTGCCATGTTCCTCCGGCGTCACGTATCAGCCTGGCTGACAGTGACGAGGGCTGACGGCCTTCGCCGATGAAGACAACAGGGTTATTTGATGAGAGTGTAAATTCGATCTTCTGCAGCCCTTCCCGTTCACCGGCTTCACGGGCCAGTATCCTTATGGTGATCTTGCCCGCGGTTGATGAGATGGCGGCGCTGAGGAGGTCTATAAGTATCTGCTTCAGGATGATAGGATCACCTGTGTATTCAGTCTCTCCCTCACCGCGGTCATCGTATATGATGAGGCTCTGCTCGTGCCTCGGGTTAAGCTTCATCAACCCTATGGTGTCCTTTATGATGGGTCCGAGCCTGAACCGTATCTCGCCCCTTCGCTCAAAGGTGACGTTGCCGGCCGTCTCCATGGTGAGCTCATTGACCACCTCCACCATTGTTCCGGTGGAGGCCACGAAGGTCTCCACAAGCTCCTGCTGCTTGGGTGAGGTGGTGGTCTCGCCAAGCATGTTTCCAAGAAGCACCAGGTTGTGGAGGGGCTCCCTTATCTTGTGTGAGAAGGTATTGATCACTTCCTCATTCTTTTCTGCAATAGATGCCAGCTCCCTGATTATCTCACGGCTGTCAGCGATGAGCCGGCGCAGCTCATATACCGCCATGGCCAGAGGTATGATCGCCAGCGCACCCGCACCCAGAGGTACATATACCATCCCGCCAAGCGCGGTGGAGAGTGCAATGATGACAAGAAGCAATGCAACCGCAACCGGCATAAGTATGCGGTCCCTGGTCCTCCGGGTCATAAGATCTGAATGCATTAAGGGAGCAGAGTTTGGTTTTTTCGGCATATTAAGGGCACAGTAGAGAAATGACACTCAAAGATACATGAATTTCAATAAAGATGAAGAGAGGGTGCATTTCAGTATCTATAAAAGATTATTTTTGCCTAACGGTATAATATTTGTTGTATCGTTTGTAAAGGAGTGTGAAGAAACAGCCATGCTACCCGAAACACAAACTTTTTTGTTAAATATATAAAAGCATGGAGGTTCCGTCATACCCTGTTAATCCGCTTCTGCTATGATGAAAAGGACCATACTGACACTGATCACTGCTGTGATTGCCTCAGGCATGATCAGCGCCATGCAGAGAGATACTCTTGTCCAATATACACCCGATTTCAAATTCAGGGACGGAATATACCTGAACTTTGATATGGTGAAGACAAACAACCCCATTCCCAAAGCCAAACTGTTTACCTCAGTCGATTATAACGATAAGGATTTCTTTGACCAGGTGATCTCGGCTGAGAAGATATACTTCTATGACAACATGGGAATAAGACAGGAGATTGAGAAGGATGCCATCTGGGGATTCGCACGCAACGGTGTCCTCTACATAAAGGTTCAGGGAACCTTTAACCGCATCACCTTCTTCGGGTCCATCATACACTTCGTGGCTGATGTGACCACCACAACGCAGGGATATGATCCCTACGGGTACTATGATCCCTACTACTCACCATACAGGTCATTCAACTATTATAACCCATACTCATCGCGGTACTATAATCCATACAATTATGGCGGGGGTTACCCATACAGGAACAACTCCTCGCGGACAGACCTGGAGATGTTCATGATCGATTTTGAGACGGGGAAGTCATATGAGTATGACCTCGAGAACCTTGAGGCTCTTCTGATGAAAGACCCGGAGCTGTACGAGGAGTTTATCTCAATGCGCAATAAGAACCAGAAGAAAATGATGTTTGTCTACCTGAGGAAATTCAACGAGAAACACCCGGTCTTTCTGCCCTCAGGAAAATAATCCGCTGATGAAGAAAATTTCTCTCCTTGCCCTGCTTTGCCTGACCGCCTTGGTGGCCACAGCCCAGCAGAGACCCTATCCTACAATTGACGATGCTGAAAAATTCAAGTCTTCAGTAACCTGCGTGGTAATGGAGGCCAATCAGATCTCATTCTACAACGCTGAGATTAAAAACGCGGTAAACAAATACTGGAAAGTCACTCCGGTGAAGTTTATCACGGAGGCTGAGTTCAATGTGATGCGAACCGACCCTGCCTATTCGTTTATTGTTCTGACCATCACCAACTTCAGTAATGATAAGTCGGGCTCTGCCTATGACTTCCTCAACCTTCTGCTCGGAGCCGATGTTGAAAACCTTGATGAATTGCCTGAGTTCTGCGCCATCCCTCTCTCCTTTGCGGGGGCCCCGGAGGAGGAGTACAGCTACAAACTGGGACTTATCATAAGGTTCATGCAGTATCATTCCGACATGGTGATGAAAAACCCGACGATTTCGGCTTTGCGCTATCTTAAATATTATAACAAGAATGTTCCTGACATAAAAGGTAAGACCATCCTTGTAAGGGAAGATGACCTCGCCCCGGAGATCAGCACCCTTGAGCGGATCAGCGTCCATTACCCCAACAGGGTGAAGATTGTACCCGAGGAGGAGATCATCAAAGCCATTGATGAGAATGCAAAGGATGTTCTGATCGTTCACAAGGTGGGTCCTGACGGTGTCAAGCAGACAGGAACCTGCATGAAGATGCTCATCGGAACGGATGATGCGGTGATGTATTACTATGACAGTCACCTCGTTGACAGCAAAAATGCCAACGGTTTGCTTATAAGTGACCTTAAGAGACTGGCTCGTTTCTGATGATGCAGCATTTTGTCCGGGAGACCGTCTTTAAAATAAAATAAATGGAAGAGATTAAGACATACACTCAATCGGAACGCGACTGGGCAATGTTCTGTCACCTGTCAGCATTTGCCGGCTTCTTTTTCCCCTTCGGCGGAATCATCGGACCGGTTATCTGCTGGATATCGAGGAAGGATGAATCGGAGTGGATCAACGCTAACGGAAAAGCCTCTCTGAACTTCCAGATATCGATGCTTCTCTACACCGTACTGCTTATCCCACTGTGTTTCATCATCGTAGGCATACCCTTGCTTGTTGCGTTGATGGTACTGGAGTTTGTCTGTGTCATAGTGGCAAGCATCAGGGCAGCAAAGGGTGAGCTGTTCAAATACCCCCTGTCAATACCGTTCCTGCAGTAGGTAAACAGGAGCGGAACTTCATCTGCATTCCGCCCCGCCAGCTGCCCTGACATAACATGCCGGGATCAGGCGCTCAACCCCGTTTTTTTCCTATTTTTGTCGGGAAATAGCTCTGTTATGTCTCAGAAACCTTCCATACCAAGGGGCACCCGTGACTTCTCCCCCGTGGAGATGCTCCGCCGTAATTATATCTTCGATACCGTTCGCAGAACATTCTCCCTCTTCGGCTACCTGCCGCTGGAGACCCCTGCAATGGAGAACCTTACAACCCTCCTTGGAAAATACGGGGAGGAGGGCGACAGACTTCTTTTCAGGATTCTTAATTCGGGCAACTTCCTGGCTGATATACCTTCCTCAGTATTGTCCGGAGCCGAGTCCCTGTCAGTGTCACAGCTCATTTGCGAAAAAGGACTCAGGTATGACCTCACCGTACCCTTTGCCAGGTATGTCGTACAGCATCGTGATGAGATCACTTTTCCCTTCAGGAGATACCAGATACAGCCCGTATGGAGGGCCGACAAACCACAGAAAGGGAGGTACCGGGAGTTCTTTCAGTGTGATGTGGATGTCATCGGCAGCGACTCCCTGCTCAATGAGTTTGAGCTGGTGCGCATCATTGACCGTGTCTTCAGTGAGTTGAATATAAGGGTTATAATCAAGGTTAACAACCGTAAGATACTGGCAGGTATTGCTGAGATGGCCGGAGCAGGAGAGAGGATCACGGATATAACGGTTGCCATTGACAAACTTGATAAGATAGGGCAGGAGGGTGTCAGACAGGAGCTTCTGCAGAGGGGCATAGCTCCGGAGGTGATTGCCCGGCTCGAGCCGGTTATCAAACTGAGCGGACCGGCGCTTTCAAAACTTGAGGAGCTGAAGAGTGTGCTCTCTTCATCGGAGACAGGACTGAAGGGCATCTCCGAGATGGAGGAGCTGTTCGGTTATCTTGCTATCGAGCCGTCGATGGCGGAAGTGGAGCTGGATCTCTCACTGGCGCGCGGGCTTAACTATTACACCGGTGCCATCATAGAGGTTAAGGCTGCCGATGTGGCTATCGGAAGCATATGCGGCGGCGGAAGGTACGATGATCTCACCGGCATCTTCGGACTGCCTGGCGTCTCCGGTGTAGGTGTCTCTTTTGGCGCCGACAGGATTTATGATGTGATGCTGCAGCTGAGCCTCTTTCCAGAACAGACAGGCTCTGCCACCGCTGCGCTTGTAATCAATTTCGGCAGGGATGAGCTTCCTGAGTTGCTGAAGATAGTCCGCTCACTGCGTGATGCAGGAATAGCATCCGAACTATACCCTGACGCTGCCAAACTGAAGAAGCAGTTCTCTTATGCCGATTCTCAGAAGATACCGATGGTGATAATTGCCGGCAGCAATGAGTTATCCGCGCGGCAGGCTACCGTAAAAAATATGAAAACGGGAGAGCAGACAACCGTTCCGCTGTCCGCGCTCCCGTCGTTCATAAGGGAGGTAAAGAACTCCTGACCTCTGCCGGCTACCCCAATATCAACCAAACTCAGTCAGCAGTAGGCAGTCTTTTCAGGCAATAGGCAGTAGGCAGTAGGCAATAGCTCAGTCGGCAGTCTTTTCAGGCAATAGGCAGTAGGCAGTAGGCAGTAGCTCAGTCGGCAGTCTTTTCAGGCAATAGGCAGTAGGCAGTAGGCAGTAGGCAGTAGGCAGTAGGCAGTCGTTGTAAACAACTGATTATATGATCATTAATGACTGAAGACTGAAGACTGAGGACTGAGGACTGAGGACTGAGGACTAACCTTCAGTCCTGCACCTGGCCGGTGCGGCCCCTTATCCCCGGCCCCTGTGTCTGACCCTGCCTCCTCTGGTTAAGTTCCCTGAGCAGCTGCTGCTTGTACTGGGTCTCTACCTGGTACAGTCTGATGACCTTTGCCGGAGGCAGAACCTTCTTCAGCTCATTATTGAACGTTACCACCATGGCAGCTTCATCTGAGAAGGTCCGTGAAAGCTTGTCGGCCGTTGTTGTCAGCTCCTCATTGCTCATGTTCGCTTCGTTTTGCGCCGCATACCGCATCAGCGACAGCCGGTCAGCCTGCAGTTTGTTCTTGCGTGCAGAGAAATCGTTGTACAGCGGCCAGAATTTTTCTGCCTCAGCCGGGCTGAGGTCAAGCCTCTGGGTGAAAAAGGCAATCTTGTAGGCAGTGAGCCTTTCATTGTCATCCTGTCCCTGTCCCTGTCCAGGACCCATTCCCTGTCCCTGTCCGTTCAGCGACGTAATACCCGCAATTAACACGGTCATGATTGTAAAGAATAATCTCTTCATAGTGCTTTATAATAGTGCATAAATATCATTAAGGTCAAGATCCTCAGTCATCAGATAGTCAATGATTATATCGGATGAGATGGTCTGCTCAGTTCCTGTTATGTCAGCCGGTTCCATATTAAATAATTCCTCCTCAATCATATATGTATCAAGGTCTTCGGCAGCAAGATCAGCATACAGGCTGTTCCCCTCCTTATACTCTGCGGCAGCCCTGTCGCCTGTCACCACCCTGATCATCACTGTGGCCAGAAGGGCGAATCCGACGATGGCTGCGGCAAGTGCAAAATATGGAGCGAAGCTGATACGTCTCACCGGCTTCACGGTCTCTGTGTCTTCCGTCTCTTCTTTCGATCTCTCATCTACCACGGTTAACCTGGTCTCCCCGGCTGCCTCCTCTTCCTCCGCGCGGCTCTGCCTGATGGCTGACATCGTGCGGTCTGCCAGGGTATCAAAGTATCCGTCGGGAACCCTGAAGGGATTGTCTTTTTTTATTTCATCATTTAGTTGCATGATATTTCTTTGATGCCCGGTGAGGCTGATGGTTTAATAGCCCTGTAAATATTTTTCAATTTTTTTTACCGCATGGTGATATGATGCCTTCAGCGCTCCCACGGAGGTGCCGGTCACCCCGCTCATCTCCTCGTAGCTCATGTCGTCGAAGTACTTCATGTTGAATACCGTACGCTGTTTGTCGGGCAGTTTCAGGATGGCATTCTGGAGCTTCACCGAGGCCTCGTCGCCGTCAAAGTATGAGTTTCCCTCCAGCGCCTGGGCGAAGATGCCGTCAAGCTCATCAAGCGAGACTGCACTCTGCCTCTCGCGCTTTCTTATAAGTGTCAGGGCTTCATTGGTGGCGATGGACCATAGCCAGGTCAGCAGTGAGCTCTCGAACCTGAATCCCGCTATGTTCTTCCAGGCGTTTATAAAGGTGTTCTGAAGGGCATCATCAGCATCATCATGAATGATTACAATTCGCCTGATATGCCAGTAGAGCTTTGATCCGTACAAATCAATGATCATGCGGAACGCCTTTTCGGCATCGCTGTTGATCAGACTCTTTATATCATCGTCAGTGATATGTGACATCACCTTCAGTGGTGTATTTTTCAGTGAGACGCACGAAGGCGTCCATGGTTTAACCGGCATGCCAAAATTAGCAAAAAGTGCAAGCCGCACTGCCATCTCTTGCTGCCGGTCGGCTCTTTTTGGTACCTTTGCACTCACACAAAAAAGCGACATGGCACTGAAATGCGGAATTATAGGGATTACCAGTACAGGCAAGACCACCATCTTCAACTGCATATCCAACACCCGGGGTGAGACAAACACCTTTGGCACCGGGGTCAAGGCGAACCTGGGAGTGATACAGGTGCCTGACCGGCGCCTCTATGAGCTGGAGAAGCATCAGCCCACGGAGCGGATCGTTCATACAACCGTTGAGATAGTTGACATACCGGGACTGGTCAGGGGTCAGGGCGACAGCTCCGGCGCCAGGCTCCTTGGTGAGATCAGGAACACCGATGCGCTGATACACGTGCTCAGGTGCTTTGATGATGACAACCTGCCTCACATCGACGGCTCTGTCAATCCTGTCAGGGACCTGGAGAATGTTGAGTTTGAACTGCAGGTCAAGGATGTGGAGTCGGTAGACAAAAAGATACAGCGGCTTGAGCGGGCTGCTAAAACAGGCGACAAGGATGCAAAGCACGGTATAGAGATTCTTAACCGTTACAAAGAGCATCTTGAGGGATTTCAGAACGCCTCCTCGCTTGAGGTCAGGCCGGAGGAGAAGAGGTACGTTGATGACATCTTCCTTCTCACAATGAAACCTGTGCTCTATGTATGCAACGTTGATGAGGCGTCAGCTGTCAGCGGCAACAGCTACACGGAGGCCGTCAGGGCCTTCATCGGTGCCAGGAACACTGTTCCGCTTGTGATAGCCGGTGCCCTCGAGGCTGAGATAGCCAACCTGACGGAGGAGGCTGACCGCCTCGAATTCCTTCAGGCTTCCGGTCTCACCGAACCGGGCGTCAACAAGCTCGTCAGGGCTGCCTATGAGATGCTCAATCTTCTCACCTTCTTTACCGTCGGGCCCAAGGAGATCAGGGCCTGGACCATCACATCCGGCATGACCGCTCCCCAGGCCGCCGGGGTCATCCATTCAGATCTCGAGAGAGGATTTATCAGGGCCGAGGTGATGAAGTACAACGACTTCATGACCCTGGGATCAGAGCATGCATGCCGCGAGGTTGGCAAGCTGTTCGTAGAGGGTAAGAGCTACGTTGTGGACGACGGCGACATACTGCATATCAGGTTTAACGTATAAAAATAAAGGTGAGATACCTCCCTGTCATAACTGCTCTTATGCTGCTGATGGCGGCACGGGAAGGATACGGGCAGCAACCCCTGAGGGGTGATGACATCAGGGAGACAATTAGTAAATACGGTCAGGCTGAGGTGATAATTACCTATCCCGGTTTTGATGCCATGACACAGCTTGCCGCACGCTTTTCAGTTGCATCGTGCAACAGCACAGAGGCATCCATCATCCTGTCACCTGTTGACGCTGAGGAGTTCATTGCCTCAGGCCGCAGTTACAAGCCTGTCATACCGGACCCCGGCAAGGGATTTTACACCGCCTCCTCAGTGACCGAGGCAATGACATGGCAGTCATACCCTACCTGGAAACACTATGACACCATCATGCACAAGATCGCAGAACACTGGCCGGAGGTATGCCGCCTTGATACAATAGGCTTCAGCGTACAGGGCAGGGCCGTGCTGGCTATAAGGATCTCCGACAACCCGGCTGCTGATGAGCAAAAGCCGGCAGTGATGCTCAGCTCCTCCATCCACGGTGATGAGCCTGCTGGGTTTGTACTGCTGATGCGGCTGGCCGAATATCTCGCATCACAGAGCGCAGCCGACGGCCTGGCCAGGGATCTTGTCTCAGGCCTTGACATATGGATCAACCCGCTGGCCAATCCTGACGGCATGTACCGGAGCAATGACACAATGATCAATCCGGTCAGGGCCAACAGCAACGGGTATGACCTCAACCGCAATTTCCCTGATCCTGAGGTAACATCACCGCCTCCGCTGCAGAAGGAGACCCTTGATATGATCTCTTTCATGGAGGAGAAACGGTTCGCCCTCTCCGTCAACCTTCACTCCGGGGCCGAAGTGGTTAACTACCCGTGGGATAAGTGGACGAGGCTTCATGCTGATGACGAATGGTTCAACGGAATAAGCAGGCGGTATGCAGATACAGTTCATCTCTATGCCGATCCGGGTTACATGACCTTTCTCGATAACGGAGTGACGAAGGGATGGGTGTGGTACGTTGTCAGGGGCGGAAGGCAGGACTTTATCACCTGGGGCCTTGGGGGCAGGGAGGTGACCGTGGAGCTTGACGACACAAAGATGACTCCCGGACCAGGCCTCGAAGCGCTGTGGAACTGGAACCACCGCTCACTGCTCCGCTATATGGCAGAGGCACTCAACGGCGTCAGGGGGACCGTGACCGACGCAGCGACCGGTGAACCGCTGAGTGCGGCAATAAGGATCAGCGGACATGATGCCGACTCGTCGCATGTTTTTTCCGACACCCTCACAGGGCAGTACTACAGGTTCCTTGCTCCCGGCACATACAATATGACCTTCTCCCATCGCGGATACATCCCGTATTCATTCGAAGCGACCCTTAACGGGTGGAACTCTGTCGACACAAAAGATGTTCAGTTGCAGAAACCCGGAGATTTCTACCCTGTACCACCGGAGAGCGGACTGCTGATCTGGCCTGTCCCTTCTGACGGTTCATTAAGCATAATGCTGCCGGTTGCCGTTACCGGAGACATCACTGTCACCCTGGCTGCCATCTCCGGGGCAGTCTACAACACCCGCCGGACAGTGGCACAAGAGGGCATACCGGTCGTGTGCGACTACGGATCACTGCCATCGGGAGTATATGTTGTAACAGTCAGAAAAGAGCCTGACGGACCCACCCTCAGAGGCAAGGCCGTCATCACACGGTTCAAATAAGCCGGTGCCAATGTTGATATCTTTGTTCCTGAGCCTTGCACATGAGGCCAAAACAGGTATTTTTGGACCTTGATTCCTACGAGAACTTTTCAATCATGAGACAGACAGCTACTATCATATATTTCCTCCTTATCTCTTTTACCGTCACAGCACAAACGGCTTACATTCCTCCTGACAAGCCAAAGCTTGTCATAGGCATCATTGTTGAGCAACTCCGGTATGACCAGCTGGAACGAGTCTGGGATATCCTTCATGACAACGGACTGAAGAGAATGGTCAGCGAGGGTACCTACTACCGCAACGTCTCTGTCGATTACCTGTCGACGCAGGCGGCGCCGGGCTTTGCCACCATCTCCACCGGAGCATCGCCCTCCGCCCACGGCATCACTTCTGACACCTGGTTTCACCCGTTCAATGACCAGATGATCTTCAGCGTTCAGGATCCTAAAGCCAGTGCTGTAGGAGGCAGTTTTGAGACAGGCATGTACTCGCCGGTCAATCTCCTCTCATCGACATTTGCTGATGAGTTGCAGATGTCAACATGCGGTGCCTCAAAGGTATACGGTATCGGCATAAAGGAGATGGGCGCGATAATCGCGGCAGGGCACGCTGCCGACGGTGCATTCTGGTATGATGACCGGACAGGCACCTGGATGACCAGTAGCTACTTCAGTAATGCACTCCCCGTGTGGCTCATGGATCTCAATGCGCTGCTCCTTCCGGGGCAGTACCTGAACCAGCCGTGGCAGCCACTGATGGATCCGGCCCGATACCCCGGATGCCAGGCTGACTCCAATAAACTGGAAAGAGGCTTCGAAGGTCAGACGTGGTTTCCGTATGACCTCAAGACGATGTCAACAAAGGGCAAGCTCCTGAATAAGACAAGAGACTACTCGGTACTGCGCGAGACCCCCTTTGCAGATGATTTTACAACCGAACTCGCCTTCAGGCTGATAGAGAATGAAAAGCTTGGACAGGATGATATAACTGATTATCTTGCAATTACATATTCATCCACAGATTACATAGGACACCGCTTCGGCCCCTCATCAGTGGAGGCTGCGGATGCGCTTGTCAGGCTCGACAAAAACATCGGCCAGCTCCTTGACCGGCTTGACAAGTCGCTCGGCAAGAGAAATGTCCTGGTCTATTTTGTCTCCGCACACGGGGTCTCTGAGATACCGGCGGTGCTGGAGCAGAGCAGGATACCATCCGGATACTTCAGGCTGAATCAGTCACTGCAGCTGCTGCGCAGTTACCTTAATGCCATTTACGGTCAGGGCGACTGGGTAAAAGGATTCTTTGACAACCAGATCTTCCTGAACAGGGCCCTGATTGAAGACGCTGATATAAGCGTTGAAGATATACAGAAGAAGGTGGCGCGTTTCATGGTGCAATTCTCCGGGATAGCTGCGGCTGTTCCCACTTCGGCCTTCGAGATGAGTGATTTTGCCGGCGGGCTGCTCCTGAAGATGAACAACAACTACAGCCAGCAGAGGTCAGGCGATGTGATGATAGCGCTTAATCCCGGCTGGGTTGAGAAGACTGACCATGTCACGGGTCATAACTCACCATATGAGTATGACAGTCATGTTCCGCTTATATGGTTTGGCTGGACTGCCAGCAGGGCATCTGTCACCCGCAGTGTCACCACCAGGGATATTGCATTAACCCTCTCGGTTTTATGCAGGATACCACTGCCGAATGCTGCCAGCGGAGATCCGCTGCACGAATTGTTCAGGTAGATCATTCAGGCAGCTCCTCAGGCCAGATCCGGCAATAATCTTTTAGGGTTTCTTACCCCGGGGCCTGGTGTCAGGCAGCTCTGACTCAAAGCTGATTTCAGACGCTCAGAATATTCCTGTTATGGCTGTCGCGCACGCGGCAGGCATCGGCGATCAGACCATGGTTCTGTTCACTCCCGTTTCCTATCACCACCATGTCAGCTCCGGCGGCGAAGACGGCATCGACCTTGGCAGCTGAATCGAGTCCTCCTCCCACAATGAGAGGGAGGGTCAGTTCCGCCCTTACCTCCCTGATCATGGAAGGGTCAACATGTCTTGCCGCGCCGCTCCCTCCCTCGAGATAGATCGCCTTCAGTCCCAGCATCTCGCCTGCAATAGCGGTGGCAACTGCAATATCGTTTTTACCGTATGGTATAGGTGAGGTCTGGCTCATGTATTCAACCGAGGTTCCTCCCCCGCAGTCGATAAGGATATAACCTACCGGAATGACACTGTCACGCATATGTTTGAGATACGGGGCAGCGATAACGTGGTTGCCTATCAGCAGTTCCGGATTTCGGCCGCTGATGAGCGAGAGCAGGAAGATGGCATCTGCCACGTCAGTAAGCTGCGTCAGGTTACCGGGGAAGAGTATGACGGGAATGGATGAGAGCCTCTTCAGGCTCCTGATGACCTGGTCAACAGGAATGTTTGTCAGGCTGCCACCGGCAAGGAACAGGTCAACCTTTGACTCGGATGCCTGCCGCGTGGTGGCAGCCAGCCACTCTTCCCCCGCACGGTCAGGGTCAATAAGCTGTGCCACCATTTTCCTCTTCCTTCCGGGGATATCAACTTTCATGCTTCTTCTTGGTCCAGACAATGGTGTAGTTATCGTATTTTGAGTAAAAGAGAGTGAACTCGTCATGGATCCTCTCATTGATCACACTACCCCTGATCTCTCCTGACTCATGTACTTCAAAGGGTTCAATTGTGATGTCATTTACGATGTTTATGCCCTCCTTGTCGCAGATCTTATAGATCGCCTCCTTGGCGCACCAGTGGATATAGAGGTGGTAGGTACGGTCTGCCCACCTGCGTGTTACCTTTTCCCTTTTATTCAGGAACTTGGATGCAAAGGCATTGATATTCACGCGCATGTATTCCAGGTCAATCCCTACCCGTTCATCGCGGCTCATGAGAATGGCAGTCAGCTTGTTAGAGTGTGTTATGCTTATGAAGTGAGAGCCATCCTTAATGAAAGGTTTGTTATTTTTGTTATAGACTATCCGTGCATCCCTTCCCATCATCTCCGCCAGCAGCGCACGTACGCTCAGGAACTCCATCTTCCTTGAGGTGCTGCGGAAGACCTCGTATCTGTTTTTATCCTCTGGGCTCATATCCACCATCTCAAGCAGGACTGACAGCTCCTCCTCGATCTTCCATACACCGATGACCGTCTCCCTGTTAAGATAGTGTTTGGTTATGCAGCCCATGGTTTATCTCCAGTTGAGCGTCTCAATGAGATGAATGATATCTTCCCTGAGGAAACTGATCACCGGCATGAGCGAGTCTTCGTTAGGCTGAGCCATGAAGTAGAGTGAGCCGCGCAGGTAGTGTGTGGTGCTGTCGGTGACGAAGAACTGTACGGCTGATGCCGTGTTGCCTTTGAGGTCATAAAGGATGCCGTAGACACGGGCTGAGTCATCTGCCCATACCTTTTCGTCAATGGCATCAGCCCTGATTGTATGCTTGTAGGCGAGCTCGCGTGACATCTCGGTGAGTGATGCCAGATTACCGTCAAGATTGAAATAGGTGAGGTGTACCTTGGCTTTGAATGCCGGAAACTCGAGGTCCATCCAGCATGTGTCGGTGGCTACCGCAGGCCTGAGGTTTATCTTGCCGTAACCGGGATATTCAATAGAGTAGGCGCAGGGGGTTTCATACCGTATATAGCTCTTCTCCGGCAGGTCTATCCTGAAGTATCCGGCCGGTCTTGGCACTGATGGCTGTCCGCATCCGGTCATCAGAAGCGCTGTAATCAGCAGCACTGCACTAAAAAAATGTCTCATGCTTTTCCCCCCTTCTTTTCAACGATTATCTCCCTGATCCGCCTCTTCTCAATTGTCTCAATTGTGAAATGAAATTTACCGCTTGAAATAACCCTTCCCTTAACAGGTATCTCTTCTATGAGCTCAAGCAGGAGACCTGCGAGGGTCTCTGCGTCACCCCTTATGTCCTCAAACGGATCATCCTCCGTGCCTGTAATACGGTAGAAGTCGTTGAGAAGGATCTTCCCGTCAAAGATCCATTTATGCTCTCCCGTCTCCCTGTAGAGAGGAATTTCTTCGTCAGTCTCGTCGGTGATTTCCCCCACAATTTCCTCAAGGACATCCTCAAGGGTAACCAGGCCGCTTGTGCCTCCGTACTCGTCGACGACGATGGCCATGTGTATTTTCTTTGCCTGGAACTCCTTCAGCAGCTCACTGATTTTCTTCGTTTCCGGCACTACATAGGCAGGCCTGATGAGTGACTGCCACCTGAAAGTGTCGGGCTTGTCCAGGTGGGGCAGAAGGTCTTTGACGAACAGTATGCCTTTCACATGATCAAATGAACCCGCATAAACGGGTATCCGGGAAAATCCTGACTCAATAACCTCGGCTATTATTGAATGAAAACCCCGCTGGATGTCAAGCGCTGACACATCCATCCGAGGACACATGATGGCGCTGACGTTTATGTTCCCGAACCGCACCACCCCCTTGAGCAGGTCCTTGTCATCCTTGATCTCTGAGGAGGTAAGTTCCAGGGCTACCGAGAGGTCATTGATGTTGAGCACGTTGTCCCTTGATCTCGATTTTCCCTTTACGAAGAAAGAGGAGTATGATAGCAGCGACGCCAGGGGCTTGAACACCTTCGTGGTAAAAGTGAGCGCCGGAGCCATCATCAGAGCAAACTTAAGCTGATAGCGTGATGCCATTACCTTGGGCATGATCTCACAGAACAGAATCAGGATGAAGGTAATGACAACAACCTCAATCAAAAAGGAGAGGAGGGGGTTATTGCTAAGGTCAAAAAGCCTTGAGCTGATGAAAGCGGCAAGAATAATTATGGCAATATTCAGGGTGTTATTGGCGACAAGTATTGTACTCAGGAGCCTGTCAGGCTTGGAAAGCAGCTTCAGGGCGGAGGAGGAATTCCTTCCCTTGTCATGCTGCATCTTTTCCATGTCATTGGGAGTGAGTGAGAAATACGCCACCTCTGACCCTGAGATGAAAGCAGAGGCAACAATTAGAAAGATCAGGAAAATTATCTCCATGACAAGGGCAGCAGGTGCTACTGTCATAGCTGACAGTGCAACCAACCCTGAAAGGGAACCTGACATCAGTGTCTCCAAAATCAGTTTGTTTGTTTACCTAGAAAGGCAGGTCATCAGCCGTGTCACGTGCTGATAGATCTTCATTGACACTGTCACCGGTGTTTGATGCCGGCTGTGAAGGAGGAGCATAAGTACCACTGTTGTTCTGGTAACCCTGTCCCGGCTGGCTCTGGCCATCAGGCTTGCGTCCGAGAAGCTGGATGACATCTGCCTCGACCTCAACAATATATTTCTTATTGCCGTCACGGTCATCATAGGAGCGGTAGCGCAGCTTACCCTCAATAAGTATCTGCGAGCCTTTCTTGATGTAATTCTCGGAAAGCTCGGCAAGCCTTCTCCATGCCACAATATTGTGCCATTCGGTCTGCGTCACCTTATCACCTCCCTTGGGAGTGTAGGTCTCACTTGTTGCAAGTGAAAACGATGCCTTGATGTTATTTTCAAAACGCCGGATCTCGGGATCCTTACCGACGTTCCCTACCAGTATTACTTTGTTGAATGACATAGCTTTAATTAATTTTCTTTTGTTGGACGGATGTAAAGTTACGAAAAAAAAATGTTGGGAGGGTCAGAGCAGGTTATCGGGCTTTGCATCGGGGCCTGTCAGGCGGGGCGAAAAGGGGCTGTTTTGTCGCTCATATTTTATAGGTATCAAAAAATCAGAGTATTCGGAGCGAAATTTTTTTTTTATCACCTATAATTGACAAATAATATTTTATATTTGCACATTGAAAAAACAGACATCAAAATAATTTGTTGAATTTAAAATTCATGCAAAATGACAAAAGCAGACATTGTTAACGAAATTGCCAAGAACACTGGAATTGAAAAAGTGACCGTACAGAAGACCGTTGAGGCTTTTATGGAATCAGTAAAAGACTCTATGGTTACCGGCAATAATGTTTATCTCAGGGGTTTCGGCAGTTTTATAGTAAAAAAACGCGCTAAGAAAACAGCCAGGAACATTTCAAAGAATACCACTATTATCATTCCTGCACACAACATCCCGGCTTTCAAACCGGCCAAGACCTTTATAACAAAAGTGAAATCTCACGTTAAGAAGTAACACAATGCCAAGCGGTAAGAAGAGAAAGAGGCATAAGATGGCTACCCACAAGCGTAAGAAGCGCTTGCGGAAAGACAGGCATAAGAAGAAGAAATAGCGTATAATGCATAGTCTGTACCTTGAAACCTAACCTAAAGATCAGTAATCTTTAGGTTAGTTGCATTTTGAAAAGGACTATAAGCGAATTAACAAATTCAGGAATGTGAGTAAGGATTTAATTATCAGCGTCAGCGATTCTGAGATATCCATAGCACTTCTTGAGGATAAGCAACTTGTTGAGTTAAATAAGGAAAAGCGGAATGTAAAATTCTCTGTCGGCGACATCTACCTGGGAAAGGTAAAGAAGATCATGCCGGGATTGAATGCAGCGTTCATCAACGTTGGTTTCGAAAAAGATGCTTTCCTGCACTATCTTGATCTGGGAGCCCAGTTCAGGACCCTTCACCGCTGTTATCTTCAGGCCACACAGGGCAAGCTGAAGTTGACGCCGCTGTCGAAGTTCAAAGCTGAACCTGACATCGATAAGGAGGGAAAGATATCTGATGTTCTGACAACAGGACAGACAGTTATTGTGCAGATAACAAAGGAACCCATCTCCACCAAGGGGCCTCGGCTGGCATCGGAAGTAAGCATTGCAGGGCGAAACCTGGTGCTGATGCCCTTCGCAGACAAGGTCTCGGTCTCATCGAAGATAGAGAACCCCGATGAACGCAACCGCCTCAAACTGCTCATACAGAGCATCAAACCCAAGAACTACGGCGTCATTGTACGTACCGTGGCCGAAGGGAAAAAAGTTGCAGCCCTCGATGCAGAGCTCAAGGAGCTATTAAACCGTTGGGAGACAGCGTTCGGTTCAATCCGCAAGGACATCAAGCAGCCACGGCTGTTGCTGGGCGAGATGAACCGCACCACAACGATCCTCAGGGATATTCTCAGTACCGACTTCAGCAACATCATCGTTGATGATGAGATGATAGCCGGCGAAGTAAGAAGCTACATCAGGGAGATAGCCCCTGA
>JBGSLG010000172.1:0-3037 GCA_041740815.1 Bacteroidales bacterium | reverse complement strand
AATATTCTGTCTATACCCTTCATGCCGGTATCGTTTTTCAGGGATCACATCGTCGTGACAGGAGGAGGGGAGCCCGAGAGGGTCTTTCTCAGCAGCGGTACGGCCGGTATGAGGCAGAGCAGGCATGCGGTGAAGAGTCTGGCAGTGTATGACGAGAGCCTGGAGAGGACATTCAGGATCTTCTACGGCGATCCGTCAGGTTATGCAATAATGGGACTGCTGCCGTCATACCTCGAGAGGGAGGGCTCATCACTGATTTATATGGTAAGCCGGCTGATGGCGCTGTCCGGCAACAGATACGGAGGATTCTTTCTGAATGACTATGCCGGACTGCTCAGCGCCATTGAGAAATCTCGCGCTGCCGGACTGCAGGTGCTGCTAATAGGGGTGACCTTTGCGCTGCTTGACCTGGCGGAGAGTTCTCCGGGCGATTACAGTGACGTGATAATAATGGAGACAGGAGGTATGAAGGGGAGGAGGCGCGAGATGATCAGGGAGGAGGTGCATGGCCTGCTCCGGGATGCATTAAAGGTAGAAACAGTGCACTCAGAGTACGGTATGACTGAGCTGCTGAGCCAGGCCTACTCAAAGGGGAACGGGCTCTTCGCTGCGCCCCCGTGGATGAAGGTGCTCATACGTGACAGCCACGATCCGCTGGCTCATACTGATGAAGCGGGTGCTGCCGGCGGCATCAGCGTCATAGACCTGGCGAACATCTACTCCTGTTCATTCATAGCAACTGCCGACCTGGGCCGCATGCATCCCGGGGGTCACTTCGAGGTGCAGGGCCGGTTTGACGAGGCCGACATCAGGGGATGTAATTTGTTAGTGAATTAGAAAGTCCTCAGTCTTCAGTCCTCAGTCCACAGTCAATCAATAATTTACCGACTGCTGACTGGTTTTGACTGCCGATTGCTGACTGCTGACTGCCGACTTCGTTCTGCAGGGCACATACTATTGTCTGTAGTTCATATTCCCAGTTTGCTCCGGATAGCGGCCGGGACGGCATCCTTGTGCACCATGATGTAGATGGTCTTGGCTCTGACGAAACTCTCGGACATGTTCAGATAGCCGCCGTGAGGATTCCTGTCAGTACCCCATGAATTCTTGGTGACATAGTATTTCGTGCCGTTCTGGTCCTTGACGATCCCCGTGAGATGCATCAGGTGATCATCGGTGGTGACGAAGGTCTCATATCCTTTCTGGCGGATATCCTGAGTGATATTTATCTCCGGGTAGGGCCTGTCAAAGCTCAGTCCTGCATTACGGTCTGAGGCCATGTTTTCGAAACGGGCCCTGTCAGTTGAACCTGAGATGTCAATTTTCGTCATGTCAGGGACGATGGCCACGCCGTTGGCATGCGAGAATCCCCTCTCACTCACGTCGCCGTCCCAGTTGACCGTGTATCCGGTGTTCAGAGCGTTATCCATGATCTGGATGAGTTCATCAAGGGGAACATTGTAGAAGCGGTTCATCTCCCAGTTGTCAGGAACCTCAAGAAGACCTTCGGTATAGAAGGGAAAATGAGAGAAGGAGGTGATATTTACATAATCATCCATATTGAGTCCGAGGCCGGCGGCAAATGATTTCGGGGTATAGGTCTGACCTTTATATGTGAACGACTCGGGCTGCTCGCCCAGGTAGATATCGAGCAGGGCATTGACAACCTCATCTGATTCCTTGCTCAGTTTCTTCATGCTGATGGGGACGGTGGTGACTGCATCGATATATGCCTGAAGCTCACGGTGGTTGTGTATCGGAGAGTCATAGCTGATGCCGGAGTAGACCTCCTGCGGCACGATACCATCCTCATTGAATACCCTTACCCATGAGGGAGAGAGGCTGCCCTCACCGAGGTTGCCCTTTCCCTGCCTCAGGTAATTATCCCTTATCCTGTTCTCGTAGGTTTCTCTGACAATAAACATTTCGGAGAGGTCATATTCACCCTTGCCAAGGCGAAGCAGCTCCGATTCCATAAATGATGTTGTTGCAAAGCACCAGCAGGTGCCCGTTGCTGACTGGTTTTTTACCGGGGTGGCAGGCAGTGATACCACTGTAGTGAACTTATAGCCTTCTGGTTTGGCCTCCTCCTGTTTCTTGCCCTTCTGGGCATGCAGGGGTGTCAGTACTAAGGAAATTGCGATTAAAGAGTAGATGATCTTTTTCATATCTGATGGGTTTATCTGTAATTCCGGAAGAACCAAAAATATTCAAAATCCGTGAGAAAGGAAATGTTTTTGAACAGGCCGGCAGAATTAGTGCCTGTCAGATGGTAGGGTAATATGCGCTCTCGATATGGTCGATCTCGCTGCCGGCCGGGCTGAATATGACGGTGATGATGTCGAACCTGGCCTCTTTCCCCAGTCCGTTCAGGCTTATATAGTTGGATGCGGCATTGATTATGGTTCTCTGTTTTGGCACGTTGACCGCCTCCGCGGGATGAACCTGGTAGTCGGCTGACCGTGTCTTGACCTCTACGAACACTATGAACTGGTTGTTTTCGGCGATGATATCGATCTCAGTCCGTCCCGACCTCCAGTTCCTGTCGCGTATTGTGTAGCCATGCTGCCTGAGGTAGCCGGCAGCCAGCTCTTCGCCCCTGGGTCCCAGTGCGGCATTATCGCTCATGTCAGACCTCTATGAGCCGGTTTTTGATAGCGTAAAGGATCAGGCTGGCTGTGTTTTTCGATCCGGTCTTAGCCAGCAGGTTGGCGCGGTGCTTGTCTACGGTGCGTTTACTGATAAACAGGGCATCAGCGATCTCATGGTTCGACAGGCCTTCGCATATCTTGAGCAGTATCTCTTTCTCCCTTTTCGAGAGGCTGGAGCTCTTCTCCTCCTGTTCTCTGTTTTTTATTCGTCTTATGACGTGGTAAAGCAGTTCCTGGGAGAAGTAGTTTCCGCCCTTATGTACGGCAACTATGGCATCGTGAACATCGGAGATATCGGAATCCTTCAGGATAAATCCTTTGGCACCGGCATTAACCATACGGTAGTAATACTCCTCCTCGCCGTACATTGAGAGGGCTATGACGTT
>JBGSLG010000171.1:0-43434 GCA_041740815.1 Bacteroidales bacterium | reverse complement strand
TATCAGCTTAACCTGGCAATCGTGCTGCAGGTTCAGTGCTATATGCCTTCCTATCCGGCTTCCCCCGAGGATCATTATGCTCTTGGCTTCGACGTTGCGCTTGCCCGAGAACTTCATCATGTCAGCAATCCCGTCACGGGTCGAAATGACAAACGCCAGGTCGCCCTCGAGGAACTCCTCCTTACCCCTCGGGATGATTGTACGGTCATGCCTCTTGATAGCTACGGCACGGTATTCTATTGAACCTATGGTGTTAGTCACCTCCTCGAGGCTGCGGTTGACAACCGGGGCATTCTTTTCCAGCTTCTGGACATAGAGAGACAACAGTCCGCCGGCAAAATCCATGAACTCCGTGGTGCCGGTCTCCTTGAGCAGGCTGATCACCTCCTTGGCAGCTATGAGCTCCGGGTATATCAGGTGGTCAACGCCCATCTGCCTGAAGAACTCCTTGTTTTCCCTCTCAAGGTATTCCAGGTTGTCGATGCGTGCTATCACTTTTTTGGCGCCCAGCTTCTTGGCCAGGATGGATGCCGTGATGTTTGTGTCCTCGTAGTGCGCAACGGCGATGAAGAGGTCTGTGTGCTTCTTGATAGCCTCCCTGAGCAGGTTGAGTGAGGTTGCCGAACCCTCAAAGGTAAGAACGTCTATTGTTGCGTCAACAGGTTTGAGACGCTCTGCTTCAGAGTCAATAAGGATAATCTCATGTTCGCCCTGCGAAAGCATCTTGGCAAGATGGGTACCCACCTCTCCAGCACCTGCAATTACAATTCTCATTTCCGCCTTGATATAGTAGGCGCAAAGTTATTAAAAGAATATTAACCGGGGTCAATAACCTTAATCTTTAGTCCCCGCGTGTTGGCATGCCTCCTTACCTCCGGAGGTACGATGCCGTCATCTGACGGAACCACGAGCAGCCTGCCGTGCTGCCTGACCCTCAGCTCGGTGCCCCTGAGGTTGTAAACAATAACCCGCTCGCGGCGGTTCTCCGTCATTATCTTGACGGTGCTGCACAAGACCAGGAGTATCATTGTAACTATGAAGGGCTTAAGTGTAATCTTCCTGACCCTTAGCAGTGATGTGAGAAGGAGGGCCATTGCAATTGTCAGGAGGATTGTCTCTGCCGATGACATCCCGATGTTCATTATCACGCCATTATCCATTGAACTGACCATGCCTGTGAAGGTGAGGGTGAAACGGGCCAGGCGGTCAAGGATTATTGCTATGAGAGCGGAGAGGGGCGGGAGCGAAGAGGTTGCAATCAGCATCATGGCAAGCAGGAGCACTGCGAAGGAGATGGGTATCACCACCAGGTTTGTCAGAAGGAAGAGCAGGGGGAAGATGTTGAAGAGCCTGATAGTCAGGGCCAGGGTGCCGGCCTGTGCCACCAGTGAGACGGCTATCATCTGCCAGAACCAGTCGAGTATACGGTTCTTCAGTCTTATGAGCCGGTATAAGGAGTTATAAAAGACTATGATGAATGCCACAGCCAGGTAGGAGAGCTGAAAACCGGCCTCGAAAAGGACGGCAGGACGTGCCACTGTCAGGATGAAGGCCGAGGCCAGCAGGCTGTTCATACCCGCAGCAGGCCTGTGGAGCAGATTCCCTGCCTGCAGAAAGGTAAACATGATTGTTGCTCTCAGCACCGATGGCGACATTCCGGTGATGAATGCAAATCCCCACAGGGACGGCACTATTATCAACGGTTTAATGATCTTCAGCCTTCCACGCAGGAAGAAGAGCATGCCGGATAGGGCCAGACTGATCATCCCGACATGCAGTCCGGATACAGCCATAATATGCATGGCTCCCGACCTTGAGAAGGAGGTGAGCTGCTCCTTGTCAAGCAGTTCCTTATCGCCTATCGTCAGGGCGGTGACCAGACCCAGCTCCTCACCGCGCAGGCCGGCATCCCTGAACAGGGCAGTCATGCCGTGCGCAATGACGAGTGAGCTCTCCCTAACTGACCGGCGGCCCTCAGGGTGATACCCGATGACGTCGCCGGAGCGGAAGAACGCCATCTGTTTTATACCCTGACCCTCCAGGTACCTGCGGTAGTTGAACTCGCAAGGATTACCGTTATTCTCTACCGCACGGGGCCTGATGTTCATGCAAAGCCGGTCACCCGGCTTCCACGGAGAGGGGAGGGTATCGCCCATGTACCAGAGCATCAGTGATCCATAGGGATAGCTGAGGGAGTCACCCTCTCTGACGCTGATGATCTTTGCCCTGAAAGACCAGCTGGCATTTCTTTTTTCGGGATACCCGGAGAGACGCACCGTGACCTGTTGCCGGCTGTCAGGCAGCTCAATGGGTCTGGCCTGCTCCTCTGTACGAAGCAGGTAACCTGACGCCAGCAGGAATAGTATGACCGATGTACCGAACAGGGTATCGGGGAGAAAGCTTTTGCGGTAGAGCCGGATTGTCATTACTGCCAGTGACAGGACGCCGATGGTCAGGGCAAAAGCCATCATACGCGGCGCTGCTTCCGCCACGATCACACCGGCACATAAAGGTGCATACAGCCTCAGGAAAGGGATCTCCCTGAATTGCACGGGTCACAGCTTAAGACCCATTAAAGTTATGTCAATTAATGAAAAAAAGCAAAAATCTTTACTTGCTGACGGGCAGAATGGTCCGGTAGTCGGCACTGAATTTACCCCGGCTGATGTCGCTCAGTTTGCCTTTGATAAGCCTGCGGCGAAGAGGACTAAGCCTGTCGGGAAACAGGATTCCGTCAAGATGATCATACTCATGCAGGATCACCCGGGCCTTGTAGCCGGTGTAGACCTCATCATGTAAGTTCCACTCCTGGTCATAATACTGAATGCGGAGCTCTGACTCCCTGTCCACCTCCTCATGCAGGCCGGGCAGGCTGAGGCATCCTTCGTTCATCGGCACCTTTTCGCCCTTGCGCTCTACCACCTGCGGGTTAATGAATGCTTTTTTAAACTCCTTCATCTCCGGATGGTCCTCACCGAGGGGCTCGCCGTCAATGACGAATAACCTGAGTGACTTACCTATCTGCGGTGCGGCAAGGCCCAGTCCGTCAGATTTGTACATCGTCTCAAACATGTCGGTAATGAATGTATCAAGACCAGGATGATCACGGTTAATGTCCTGTGCTATCTTCCTGAGTACCGGGTGGCCGTATACGTAAATGGGATATATCATCTCTTCTGTTAATTCTTTTTCTGGTTTTCCTTTCCCCTGAGCCACGACTGGAGGATGATTGATGCGCTGATGCGGTCAGCCATTGATTTGTCGCGCCTGCCGCTCTTCTTAACGCCTCCGTCAATCATGGTCCTTATGGCCATCTGGGAGGTGAAACGCTCATCTTCAAGGTGCAGGGGTGTTTCCGGAAAGAGCTTCCTGAACCTTGCAATGAACGGATCAATGTATTTTACGCTTTCACTGGGCATATTGTTCACGGTGACGGGATAGCCGATCACAACATCTGTCACGTTCTCACGCGGGATGTAATCCTTCAGAAAGGCTTCAAGTTCACCGGACGGCACGGTGATCAGGGGAGAGGCGATGATCCTCATCGGATCAGTCACAGCCAGTCCGCACCTCTTCCTGCCATAGTCTATTGCAAGCGCTCTGCTCAATTAATCACTCCTTTCATTGTCTTTTTCCCCGATGCAAATTTACCGGTTTTATGAGAGAAAAAAAAGGAGAGCCGGGCTGACCGGCTCTCCTTTATCGAAATAATACAGACTACTCTGTTTTGGTTTCAGTAGTTGGTTCAACCGTTCCGAATTCCATCAGTGACAGACGCTTGTAGTTATTATATCTCCACTTGGCGTTCTCCTCGGCCTGTTTGAACAGGTAATCAGCCTCACCGGGGAAGTCCTTCGTCAGAGACGTGTAACGCACTTCTGACATCAGGAACTCCTGGAACTTACTCCAGTCGGGCTCCTTGGAATCCAGCTGGAAGGGGTTCTTTCCTGCTTCCTCAAGGCGCGGGTCATACCTGAAGAGATGCCAGTATCCTGCTGTCACTGCATCTTCTGCCTGCTGCTGCGTCTTGCCCATCCCATTGCGGAGGCCGTGGTTGATACATGGTGAGTAGGCAATGATGAGCGACGGTCCGGGAAACTCTTCAGCTTCGCGAACAGCCTTGAAGTACTGGTTCTGGCTTGATCCCATTGAGACCTGTGCCACATAGACATAACCGTAGGTCATGGCCATCTGTCCGAGGTCCTTCTTGCGGATCTTCTTGCCTGATGCAGCGAATTTGGCAACGGCGCCTGCCGGGGTTGATTTGGATGCCTGGCCACCGGTGTTTGAATAGACCTCCGTATCAAGCACGAGGACGTTGATGTTCTCGCCTGATGCAAGCACGTGGTCAAGGCCGCCATAACCGATGTCATAAGCCCAGCCGTCGCCTCCGAAGACCCAGTATGACTTCTTGACGAGATATTTCTTCAGATCAAGGATCTCCTTGCATACCGGTGTCTTGTCCTTTTCGCATGCGGCAATCACCTTTTCCGAGATGGCCCTGCTGGATTTGGCATTGTCCTTTTCTGCTATCCACTCATTGAATGCAGCCACCGTTTCAGGTGCGAGACCGCTGTTGATGTTCTCTTTCATCAGGCGTTCCAGGCGTTCCCTGATTCTCGTTGCACCGAGCATGAGACCGAAGCCGTACTCTGCGTTGTCTTCGAAGAGTGAGTTGGCCCATGCCGGACCGTTGCCGTTCTTGTTGACGGTATAAGGCATCGAGGGTGCCGAACCACCGTAGATTGATGAACATCCGGTAGCGTTGGCTATGACCATACGGTCACCGTAAAGCTGAGTGATGGCCTTGATATAAGGTGTCTCACCGCAACCTGCACACGCCCCTGAGAATTCAAAGAGAGGCTGGGCAAACTGTGAGTTTTTGACGTTGGTGTACTTGTCAACGACAGTATCCTTGTACCCGACCTTCTCATGCATGTAGGTCCATCTGTCTGCCTGTTCAAGCTGTGTCTCAAGCGGCTTCATGATGAGGGCCTTTTCCTTCGAGGGACATACGTCGGCGCAGTTGCCGCAACCTGTGCAGTCAAAGACGCTGACCTGAATCCTGAACTTATGGCTCTTGGTGTTTCCTATTCCCTGCTTGGCAGTTGTGCCTTCAGGAGCCGCTGCCAGTTCTTCATCGGTAAGGAGGAAGGGACGGATAGCTGCGTGAGGACAGACGTATGAACACTGGTTGCACTGGATGCACTTGTCTACCTGCCACTCGGGAACATTCACGGCAATACCGCGCTTTTCGAATGCGGCAGTACCTGCAGGGAAGGTTCCGTCTTCACGACCGACAAACGCGCTGACGGGAAGGTCATCACCCCTCATGCCGTTTATCACTTCAACCACGTTACGGATGAATTCGGGTTTGCTGAGGTCAGCGTTTTCAGCTGCCACTTTTAT
This sequence comes from Bacteroidales bacterium, assembly GCA_041740815.1. Taxonomy (GTDB): domain Bacteria; phylum Bacteroidota; class Bacteroidia; order Bacteroidales; family VadinHA17; genus SR-FBR-E99. Next base: position 38,025 of record JBGSLG010000171.1, on the reverse strand, counting down.
TGAAGCCCATTCTGCCGGAATCTCAACCTTCGTTACGTCACCGCCGCGGTCAATGGCATCATTGTTCATCTTTACAATGTTCTCACCCTTCTTGCCATATGCCTTGATCACGGCATGTTTCATCTCATCGACGGCAAGCTTGTAGGGGATGACCTCAGAGACCTTGAAGAATGAGCTCTGCATGATTGTATTGGTCCTGGTACCCAGTCCCAGATCCTCTGCAATCTTCGTGGCATTGATGATGTAGAAACTGATGTTTTTCTCTGCCAGGTACTTCTTCATGTGATCAGGAAGTTTGGTCAGTGTCTCCTCCGGTTCCCAGATTGAGTTCAGGAGGAATGTGCCCCCTTTCTTCAATCCCCTGAGCATGTCATACTTGTCAAGGTAAGCCGGGACATGGCATGCCACAAAGTCGGGTGTGTTGACAAGGTACGGAGAGCGTATGGGCTGGTCTCCGAAGCGGAGGTGCGAGGTTGTAACACCGCCTGATTTTTTGGAGTCATAGGCGAAGTAGGCCTGGCAGTATTTGTCAGTTGTCTCACCTATGATCTTAATTGAGTTTTTGTTGGCTCCTACCGTTCCGTCTGAACCGATGCCGTAGAATTTGGCCGTGTATGTGCTCTTGTGGCTGACGTTTACCTCGGGGATGACGGGGAGCGACATGAATGTCACATCGTCAACTATCCCGACCGTAAACTGGTGCATTGGCTTCTCATTCTTCATGTTTTCGAAGACCGAGATCATCTGTGCCGGTGTTGTGTCTTTGGAGCTGAGTCCGTAGCGGCCGCCGATTATCATCGGGCGGACTGATTTATTGTAGAAGAGTTCAGTGACATCAAGATAAAGCGGATCACCGTTTGCACCCGGTTCCTTGGTACGGTCAAGAACTGTAATGCGCTTCACGTTCTTGGGCAAAACGTTGAAAAGATACTTTGCTGAGAAGGGTCTGTAGAGATGTACTGAGATGAGCCCCAGTTTTTCGCCCTTATTTTCTGCCAGGTAGTCAATGACCTCCTTGATGGTTTCTGTCACCGAGCCCATGGCCACGATAATATTCTCAGCATCAGGATCGCCGTAATAGGTGAATGGCTTGTACTGACGGCCTGTGAGGGCTGATATTTTTTCCATGTACTCATTGACCGTATCGTCAAGGTGAGTGTAGAACGGGTTGGATGCCTCCTTGGCCTGGAAGAAGATGTCAGGGTTCTGGGCTGTTCCTCTTGTCACAGGGTGCTCAGGATTGAGAGCCCTGTCACGAAATCCCTGGAGAGCGTTCATGTCCACCATTTTCTTCAGGTCTTCCATGTCAAGTTCCTCGATCTTCTGGATCTCGTGTGAGGAGCGGAAGCCATCAAAGAAATGGAGGAAGGGGACTCTTGATTTGATTGCGGCGAGGTGAGCAACACCTGCGAGATCCATGATCTCCTGGATGCCACCGCTGGCAAGCAGTGCGAACCCGGTCTGGCGTGTGGCGTAGATATCACCGTGGTCACCGAATATTGAGAGGGCATGAGCTGCCACTGTACGGGCGCTGACATGAAATACACCCGGGAGAAGTTCACCGGACATCTTATACATGTTGGGGATCATGAGAAGCAGGCCCTGTGAAGCCGTGAATGTGGAGGTGAGAGCTCCCGACTGCAATGAACCGTGCACTGCACCGGCTGCGCCGGCTTCGCTTTGCATCTCAACCACCTTAACCTCCTCACCGAACATGTTCTTCAGTCCGTGAGCTGCCCACTCATCAACGTATTCTGCCATGGTGGATGAGGGGGTGATTGGATAGATGCAGGCGACCTCGCTGAACATATAAGCTATGTGTGACGCTGCCTGATTGCCGTCACAGGTAATGAATTTTTTTGTTGCCATTTTTGATTAGAGCTGATTAGTGATCAAATAACCTTTAAAAAAATAAACTGCAAATTTACGGATTTTTTCCGACATTTTATTCGCTGTTCATCGAAATAAGGAACTCCTCGTTGGAGCGTGTCTGGGTTATGCGGTCACGCAGGAACTCCATTGCTTCCACCGAGTTCATGTCGGTGAGATAGTTACGGAGAATCCATATCTTACTTAGCATATTCCTGTCAAGAAGCAGGTCTTCGCGCCTGGTGCTTGAGGCCGGAATGTCAATCGACGGGAAGATCCTTCTGTTGGAGAGCTTGCGGTCGAGCTGCAGTTCCATGTTACCTGTCCCTTTGAACTCTTCAAAGATGACGTCATCCATCTTCGAACCGGTGTCGGTGAGGGCGGTGGCGATGATTGTGAGTGAGCCGCCGTTCTCAATGTTCCTTGCTGCGCCGAAGAACCTCTTAGGTTTGTGGAGTGCGTTTGAATCCACACCGCCGGAGAGCACTTTGCCGGATGCCGGGGCAATTGTGTTAAATGCCCTTGCAAGGCGGGTTATGGAGTCAAGCAATATGACGACGTCATGACCGCACTCAACAAGCCTCTTAGCCTTCTCCTGTACTATGGTGGCTATGCGAACGTGCCTCTCGGCAGGCTCGTCAAATGTGGAGGCGATGACCTCGGCGTTGACGTTGCGAGCCATCTCTGTAACCTCTTCGGGACGTTCATCAATAAGGAGGATCATCAGATAGACCTCGGGATGGAACTTTGCAATGGCGTTGGCGATATCCTGAAGAAGGATTGTCTTGCCGGTCTTGGGCTGTGCCACAATAAGACCGCGCTGACCTTTGCCTATCGGGCAGAACATGTCAACTATGCGCACTGAGAGGTTACCTTCTCCGGGCTTGCATAAGGTGAATTTTTCATTCGGGAAGAGAGGAGTGAGGTAATCAAACGGCACCCTGTCACGTATGAAGTCAGGTGTGCGGCCGTTGATCTCCTCAACCTTTATAAGAGGAAAATATTTTTCGCCCTCACGCGGCGGACGGATTGTGCCCCTGATTGTGTCACCGGTCTTAAGACCGAAGAGTTTGATCTGCGACTGTGAGACGTAGATGTCATCAGGCGAGCTGAGGTAATTGTAATCGGGTGAGCGAAGGAACCCGTAACCGTCGGGCATGATCTCAAGCACGCCGGTATTGGCAACGATGCCTTCAAAATCATATACTCTTTCTCTTTTCTCCTCCCTGACCGGTTCTGGTATATCCTGGTGGCCGTTCATTGGCTCCTGGGCAGCCGGCGGTAATATCACGGCACTGTCGGGTGCTGCAGCCTGAGCTATTGCAGCGGTGTCATTTTCAGGATCAGCGAACCTGCTCATGTCCTGCTCATTTTCACTGCCCTGCTCGGATGCGAATAAAAGTTTGTCAGGCTGAACCTGGGCCTGATTCTGGTCAGGATACTGGGTTTGTGATTGCTGCTGCTGCTGATCATGTTGATCCTGCCGATCATGCTGGTCATTCTGGTCATGCTGGTTGTGCTGGCCCTGCTGTGGCTGCTGCTGTGGCTGGGACTGTTGCGGCTGTTGTGTCTGTCCCTGCTGCTGCTGATTCTGACCATGCTGGGGTTGCTGCTGGCCCTGTTGCTGATATGCCTCCCTGGCCGGTGCACCGGAGGGTGACGGCTGCTGCTGGGGCTGACGGTCACCGTCTTCTCTGCGCGGTCCCGGCTGGTCATTATATGTGCGCGGCCGCTTATTGCGATCGCGCTGCCACTGCTGCGGTTGCTGAGGACGCTGCTGCTGCGGCTGTCTTGGCTGCTGACCTTGCTGACCCTGCTGTTGCTGCGGCTGTCGTGGCTGCTGATTCTGACCCTGTTGCGGCTGGCCTTGCTGTAGTTGTCCCTGCTGGGGCTGACCCTGCGGAGCCTGTCCCTGCTGCTGGGGTTGGCCCTGCTGGGGCTGGCCCTGCTGCTGCTGAGGCTGCCTTGGCAACTGACCCTGCTGCTGTGGTTTTGGCGGGCGAGGACCTTGCGGTTGCTGCTGCTTCTGCTGCCGCTGGTCGGGCGACTGCGGCTGCTTCTGAGGCCTGGGCCCCCTGGGTGGCTGCTGCTGTTGCGGCCCCCTGGGCCTGTCAGGCTGTTTCTGCTGCCCGGAGCGTTCCGGCTGCCGCTCTGTCGACGGACTTTCGGTTCTGCCTGTCTTACGGGTGTCAGCAGCATCTATGGCCTGCTGATCAAGGATCTTGTATATAAGATCCTGTTTCTTAAGGAGCTCTGCCCTCTTAATTTTGAGCTGCTTAGCTATTTCCCTTAATTCGGGAACAAGCATTTCGCTCAGTTCAAGAATATCATGCATGTTTTGGAAATGTGTAGAAAATTAAAACGATTGATTTTTTGGTGAAGTGGGGATTGAAAAGGACCCCTCCGACGGATGAACTGACTCGCGTCAGAATTCCGGTGCAATATTAAGAATAAAATAGGTAAATAGCAAATAACTATTGTAAAATTAGAGCTGCCGGAAAAATTGGCCAGACAGTTACATGGTTTGCAGGGTCGCATCTTAATGAAAATGTACTTTTTTGTTGTTTTATTGAGAAAAATTTAGTATAATTGTGGGCTTCTGCTTTAAAAAATGGCAAAGCGTGCTCTAATTTATTGTCAATGCGTCAGTTAAAGATTACCAAACAGGTCACTAACCGTGACACTCCTTCTCTTGATAAGTACCTTCAGGAGATAGGTAAGGTAGAGCTTATCTCCCCTGAGGAGGAGGTATCGCTGGCCAGACGCATCCGTGCCGGTGACCATGACGCACTCGCCAGGCTTGTCAAGTCAAACCTCAGGTTTGTGGTCTCCGTGGCAAAACAGTACCAGAATCAGGGCATGACCCTTCCTGACCTGATAAACGAAGGTAACCTTGGGCTGATCAAGGCTGCCCAGAGATTTGACGAGACCCGCGGCTTCAAATTCATCTCATATGCCGTCTGGTGGATCAGGCAGGCCATCCTGCAGTCGCTGGCCGAACAGGCTCGTATAGTAAGGCTCCCGGTGAACAAGATCGGGTCGATAAACAGGATAAACAGGGCCTATTCAAAGCTTGAGCAGGAATACGAAAGAGAGCCGTCGGCACAGGAGATAGCCGATCTGCTTGAGATAGCCCCTGAGGATGTCAAGGAAGCAATACGCACCAACGGACGTACACTGAGCATGGATGCCCCGATCAGTTCGGAGGAAGACAACAACATGTATGACGTTATTCAGAATGATGACACTCCAAGTCCTGACCGCAATCTGATAAATGAATCACTTTCATACGAGATAGAAAAAGCACTGAATACACTCTCCCCGCGTGAAGCCAGGGTGCTGAAGCTTTACTTCGGCATAGGCATGAAACATCCGTTTACACTGGAAGAGATAGGAGAGGAGCTGAAGCTCACCCGCGAACGGGTCAGACAGATAAAGGAGAAGGCCATCAAACGTATTCAGTTCACGACACGGTGCCGCATACTAAAGTCTTATCTGGGGTGATAAAATAATTTTAGATCTTCCTGTCATGAGCCACCTGGTTGCCCCTTCACTTCTTGCCGCTGATTTTGCAAACCTCGCCTCTGAGGTTGAGATGATCAATGACAGTTTGGCCGACTGGCTGCATCTTGACATCATGGACGGCGTGTTTGTACCCAATATTTCATTCGGCTTTCCGGTCATAGAGGCTGTACGCGATCTCTCTGTCAAGCCTCTTGATGTTCATCTCATGATTGTCAATCCCGACATGTACCTTGAGCGGTTCAGGGATGCCGGAGCCTCAAACCTGACTGTACATTACGAGACCTGCCAGAATCTGCACCGTACGGTGACGGAGATACGCAGGCTTGGAATGAAGGCCGGGGTGACCCTTAACCCGCACTCGCCCGTCATGCTCCTGAAGGATATCCTGCCTTATATTGACATGGTGTTGCTGATGACTGTCAACCCGGGCTACGGGGGTCAGACCTTCATCCCCGGCAGCATCAACAAGATAGGAGAGCTGCGAAGCATGATTGATGAGGGCGGCTATGATGTGCTTATTGAGGTCGACGGCGGCATCGATCTTCAGAATGCCCCTGTACTGGTTCATGCGGGTGTTGATGTGCTGGTTGCCGGCAGCTCAGTGTTCTCGTCGTCCGATCCGGCTGAGGTGATACGCAGACTCAGGGAGCCTGTCTAAAACGGCGTTCAGAGCTTCAGGGCACTCTCTGTCCAGGAGATGATCGTTCCGGTATCAGAGGCGTCAAACCAGTTTATCTCACTGTCCCTGTTCCACCATGTCAGTTGTTTGCGGGCGTAACGCCTGGTGTTTCTCCCGATCAGTGAAACAGCCTGCTCACGTGTGATGGCTCCGTCAAAATAGCTGAACATCTCCCGGTAGCCAACGGTGTTAAGCGCATTCAGGCCTCTGTAAGCAATAAGTGATGCAGCCTCCTCTTCAAGTCCCTTCCTGAGCATATCCTGAACACGGAGTTCTATCCTCCTGTAAAGTTCACTGCGTTCACGGGTCAGTCCGGCCCTGATAATCCTGAAATCGCGCTCCCTGGCGGTGGAGGTAAGGTAGGTGGAATAGGGTCTGCCGGTACTCTCAGTAATCTCCAGGGCGCGCATCAGACGGCGCGGATTACGCAAATCGACTCTTGAGTAATATCCCGGGTCAAGCATCTTCAGCGCCAGCCGGAGTCCGGCGATACCATCTGTCCGGTACATGTCAAGATATTTCTGTCTGACGGCAGGATCAGTATCGGGGATATCATCCATCCCCCGGCATACGGCATCCATATAAAGCATGGAGCCCCCGGTCATCACAACCACGGGATTTTCTGCGAAAAGCGCAGGAAGCAGGGCCAGCACATCCCTCTCAAAGAGACTGACACTGTAATAATCAGTCACTGACAGGAAGCCTGTGAAATGGTGTTTAACCCTTGACAACTGCTCATCATCAGGAGCTGCTGTTCCGATCCTCATCTCACGGTAGAACTGCCTGGAGTCACATGAGATAATGCTGCATCCCAGTCGCAAGGCCAGCTCTATGGCAATATCAGTCTTCCCCACGCCGGTAGGGCCGGGAAGAACAACAAGGGTATTTTTCATGTGATCAGACGGAGGAGGGTTATTCCTCCTCCTCGTCAACGTTTTCGATATTGTCGAATTCCGACAGCCCCTCTTCATCGTCGCCCTCAAAGAATATCTCATCGTCAACGACGTCTTCGTCTATCTCGTCATCATCGTCATCAGTGACAACAAGATTGTTGTATTTCTTGCGGGCCACACCACCGAAGGTCACCTGTTTCGGGGGCAAACCCTTGGAGTTGGTGCAGATGGGGTACTCCATATTTTCATCCTCCTTAACCTCACCTATATATTCCACAAACAGGGCCCTGTCATTGAAAAAGTCGAATACATACAGAAGCTTCTGGTTCTTGCGGAAAATGACCTCCTCCAGGATGGCATTTTCCATTGTTGATGAACCGGCGCCCATGTCGAACAGGGTAAATTCCTCCTCCTTCTCCCAGCTCTCTGTAGCCATATAGAAGGAAGCTATCTGCGACTTGTCGAACTCCAACTCCTCCTGCAGGGCATTGTGAAAATCAAGCAGAGTCTGACTTTCGAGAAACTCAAACTCCCTTATAAACGCCTCATCTTCATCGGTTAATACCACGAACCTATAAACCATGTTACTCACTTTTTCAACCTGTGCAATTTAATATTTTTTAATATACATTCACGGAATACTATTTTTTTTTAGAACGAAGGAAATAGTATCAATATTGTCTGCATAATCCCATAATTCGGGCTGTTGCGCACTTCCGAAAGGCAGATGGCCGTGTCCGGCCACGCACTGCAGCAAGCTTTCGGCTGCCTCTGGCTCCGGTAGCGGCGTCGCGGCGGGTGGATAAAACTCATAGTGCAACACAGCCATCGGCGGTGTCAGTGATGATGATTCGCTCAATAGCACAAACCCCCCGTCTATGAAGGGCACCCGGTTGACAATCATTATCGCCTTGTTGTGGTCATAGTTCACAGCGTATTTATAATGTGAACGCAGCGCACCGTACTTTTGCCAGTGACTTATCAGGCTGGCAGGGTCATATCCCTCAGGCAGATAGATCTTTGACACATTCCGGCATCCGAGGCCGAAGTAGGTAAAGATGTCCTCACCCAGGAGAGTGAGTTCCCCCGGCGTCTCGGTACCGTCAATGATGGCGATGCTGTTTCTGTTGCGGCGTATTATTGAGGGGATGTTTCTGAAATAGTATTCGAAATACCTTGAGGTGTTATTGCTGCCGGTGGCAATGACCATATCAAAATCCTTAAGCCTGTCAGAGGTAATCTCTATGAACGGTGCCAGTTCCGGTTCTATATCCGTAAGTGTTTCAGCCACCGCCCTCATGAGAGGTTCATCCCTGTTGCTCAGTTTTGCCTGCAGCCTGTTTCCTGTTACCAGTACGCAGAGCAGGTCATGGAAGCCTACCAGCGGGATGTTGCCGGCCATCACCACACCCACGGTGACAGGCTGCCGTTCCTCCTGCAGTTCAGGATAGGATGACAGCCACCGGAACAGGTTCTCTTCACTGAGGGTTCTGCCGGATGATGACAGGGCAAGCCTTACATTGTCAGGGGTGAACCATGGGTTTGTATGCTGCAGCGTGTCAATAAGCTCAGCGAATCGTCCGGCGCTGCCGGCGGTTACTCCTTCAGCTCCGTCGCACATTACCTTTCCCAGTGCGGCGAAGGTCCGGATCCTCTTATCAGGAAAAAAAATGCCCGTTTTCACGCGGGCAAAGTTATAAAAATGATAATGAGAATCTGAAATCAATTCAGCGCAAAGGATATTGGCAGGGTAAAGGATACTTTCACGGGTTTGTCATTCTGCCTGCCTGGAGCCCACTGTGGACATCCGGCCATAAGTTCAAGGGCAGCCTTGTCAAGGAGCGGATCGGCACTCTTTATCACTTTGGGGTCTTTCACATTTCCCTGCTCGTCTATAACGAATTGTACAAACACTCTCCCCTGTATCCCTTTGGAAGAAGCTTCAGGAGGGTACTTCATGTTAGCTACCATCCATTTAGTCAATTCCTTGTAGGTTGTGTCGTTGCGAAACACAGGCATCTGATCAACCACAGTGAAAATCTCGTCGGATGTCTCAGCTTTCGCGACATCGGTTGCAGGCACAGTCACGGCGGCAGTCTCGTTACGGGCTTCGCTGCCACTGTTGCAGGAGAACATGAAAATCAGCACAATTGCAAGCGGAAGTGCCAGGATCATCTTGAGGGAAGCGCTGCTTCCCGTTCTTTTCTTTGTCATCATGATTATTCTGTTTTTAAGAAGTGATCGTTTTGAAAAAGTATTGGAAAATAGGGGTGCATTGCTTCTGAATACGGAGGCAAGCAGCAGATCCCGGTAGGAACCTGGATCCTCACCGCCGGTAATGCATTCGCTGTCAGCTTCATACTCATGCACTGCCAGGAGCGACCTCCGCATCAGGTGGGCTGCCGGATTGAACCACTGCAGTGCCGTTATGAGCCCGGCAATAAACAGATCGGAGTGATGCCCCAGCCTTATATGCTTAAGCTCATGATTGATCATACGTTCTGCATCATCATCCGCAACTGAACTGCTGATAAATATGTGTCCGAGTGCCGAATAACAGGTTCTGCTTCCAGAGTCGAGGCGGATAATATTACCCTTCCGCCTCCGTGACAGTATCAGTCTGACAAGACTAACGGTACCGGTAAACATTAGCCCGGCTGACACCAGAAGCCCTGCCGGGTAAATCCAGGGCAGAATTGCAGAGAGCAGTCCCGCGTTACCCTGTGACCTTCCGGGTGTGACAACCGTTTCAGGAAGCAGGAGGGAGACAAGCCCGCCAGCAGGCATGATGGCCCCGGGTGCATCAATCCTTATGTTCACCAGGGGTACAACCACGGAAAATATCATAGACCCCAGGAGGAAGTACCTGTTCCTGCTGTGCCTTGTGTCACGCTTAAGGGCGATCTCGTGAAAGAGCCACAGTATCGCCAGGCAGATGCTGCTCTCAATTGCAAATTCAAGCATGCCGTTCATCACTTTTTCCTTTTAATGTTTTCGCTGTTCTTCATCATCTCCATGATCTCCTCCATATCCTTGACGGTGATGGAGTCTTCCCTGGCAAAGAAACTCACCATCTTCTGGTATGAGTTTGAGAAGTAGTTCCTCACATAGCTGCTCATCTGTACCTTGCGGTAATCATCCTTTGATATGACCGCAAAGTACTGGTATGTCCTCCCGTATGCCCTGTAATTTACGAATCCTTTATCCTGTAATATCCTTATAATAGTGCTGACGGTGGAATATGCCGGTCTGGGTTCGTCAAATTTCTCCAGTATCTCCTTGATGAATGCCTTTTTGAGCCTCCAGAGTATCTGCATAACCTCTTCCTCAGCCTTTGTCAGTTCCTTTATCTCCATATCGGGTTACTTTTACTAAACACAAATATACAACTAAAAAATTAAATATACAACTAATTTCTTAAAAATAATCGTAGGAATCATCATTTTTCCTGTGCCGTAAGCAGAGATTGATAAAAGATGTATCTTAGTTCCTTGATTACAAGCCGGAGGAAGAGTGTGAGCAGGTTAACGTTGTTTTATGAGAATATCAGGGTTGCTTTCAAGGCGATCAGGTCGAACAGGGTGAGGGCTTCGCTTACGATGGCCATCATTGCTTTCGGCATTATGGCGCTTGTGGGGATCCTTACAGCCATTGACGGACTTAAGAGCACGCTGACGCAGCAGTTCACAATGATGGGGGCTAACTCCTTCACAATTACCTCAAGGTCATTACGTGTGTCGATGGGCGACCAGCACAACAGGTCAAAGAATCATTCATACATCACCTACAGAGAGGCGGTGGAGTTCAAGGAGAAGTTCAGGGAGCCGGCATGGGTCTCAGTCTCTTTCAACGCTTCCGGGATGGCTGAGTACAGGTTCAGGAACAACAAGACCAACCCCAATATTTCCGTTATTGGCTCTGATGAAAACTACCTTACAATTGCCGGACAGGAGCTTGAATCAGGCAGGAATTTCTCACCGGAGGATCTCGCCGGCAGCAGGCATGTGGTGATTATCGGTCAGGATATAGTCCGGTTTCTCTTCCCGGGGGTTGAACCACTTGGGAAGGAGATAATCCTCCCGGGACTGAAGCTGACGATTATCGGTGTACTTAAATCGAAGGGCAGCAGTATGATGGGTGGCGACCAGGTGACTGTCATTCCGATCACCACCGCAAGGCAGTACTTCTCACGGCCGAACATAACCTATAATATCGGGGTGATGCCCCATAAGTCGGTAAGCCTTGACATGATGGCAAGTGAGGCCGAGGGTATCTTCCGCATAGTCCGCAATCTCGATCCGCGTGATGAATCTGATTTTAACGTTCAGAAGAGTGACTCAATTATCAAGATGCTGATGGAGAACATCAAGTTTGTCACCCTTGCTGCAACCATTATAGGTCTGATCACTCTGTTCGGTGCTACGGTAGGGCTGATGAACATTATGCTGGTCTCGGTAACCGAGCGCACGCGCGAGATTGGTGTCCGGAAAGCCCTGGGTGCCAGGAAATCGGCTATAAGGCAGCAGTTTCTCTTTGAATCAGTTATCATCGGACAGATGGGCGGTCTGCTTGGCATCGTGGCCGGTATTTTGATGGGCAACCTGGTATCGCTGGGCATGGGGTCAAGCTTTACTATACCATGGGTTTGGGTCATAGGAGGTGTTCTTGCCTGTTTCATTGTAGGTATAGCATCAGGCTATATACCTGCTGTCAAGGCATCATCTGTTGATCCGATTGAAGCGCTGCGTTATGAATGATTAGCATTTTCACTGTTACTGATCGAACTGAATAAGGATAAATTGGCAGGAGTATGGAGATAATTCAGGCAGGGTCAAACAATACACCGCGTATCACCTATGATCCGGATGAGGATGTGCTGAGCATCACCGGCCGGTCCATTGCCGAGAGGCCAGACGTGATATACATTCCACTTGAAGGATGGATCAAATTGCATCTAGGCCGGTTCAACCAGCTGAGAATAGTGATTTTCCTTGAATATATCAACAGCGGATCATCTAAGGCGCTTCGTGATGTGCTACGGATGATCAGCGGGTACCGTGCGCCTCAGTACAAGATAAGAATCACATGGCTCTATGAGGAGGATGACGAGGCCATGCATGAACTGGGCGAACACTACCGTGATGCTGCCGGCGTCAATATGGACGTGCAGATGGTTCTCTGAAAACTTCCGGAATAGAAAACAAAAGAGGGTGTCCTTTAAAGGCACCCTCTTCTGCTATTTTTATGTAGGACAGGCTTAGAGCATTTTCCCAAGCGTCACAATGAGGTCTACACATCTTGCGGAGTAACCCCACTCATTGTCATACCATGACAGAACCTTAATCATGTTGCCGTTGACCATTGTGCTGTTCGAGTCAAAGATTGATGATGCTGGGTTGTGGATGACGTCAACAGAGACGATCTCGTCTTCAGTATACTCGAGGATGCCTTTCATGGGACCTTCAGCGGCTTTCTTCATTGCTGCATTGATCTCCTCTTTTGTAGCTGTCTTCTTCAGCACGACCACGAGGTCAACCAGTGACCCTGTCGGCGTCGGGACCCTTACCGAGATACCGTCGAGTTTACCCTTCAGATCCGGGATGACTTTACCTACAGCCTTGGCTGCGCCGGTGGTTGTGGGAATCTGTGAGAGAGCAGCTGACCTGGCCCTGCGCAGATCTTTGTGAGGAAGGTCAAGGATGCGCTGGTCATTTGTATATGAGTGAATGGTGGTCATATACCCAATCTCTATTCCGAAGCTGTCATTGAGAACCTTGGCAACAGGAGCAAGGCAGTTGGTTGTGCATGAAGCGTTTGATATGCAGTTGTGCTCGGGCTTGAGCATGTCATCATTGACACCAACAACTATCATTGCATCAATAGCGTCTTTTGCGGGAACTGTAAGGATTACCTTCTTTGCTCCGTTCTTGAGATGGTCACCGTATCCTCCTTTGGGACTCTCCTTGGAGGTAAAGATGCCGGTCGACTCTATAACGATGTCAGGCTTGGTTTCCCATGGTATGGAAGCCGGGTTCTTTTCCGAATGTACTCTGATTTTATCACCTCTGACGATGATATTCTGATCATCATGAGTGACTCCAGGGAACTGACCCTGGGTGGAGTCATACTTAAGAAGATGAGCCAGTGTTTTTGTATCGGTAAGGTCATTGATGCCAATGATCTCAATGTCCGGTCTTTCAAATGCCAGTTTGAACACATTGCGACCTATCCTTCCGAAACCGTTGATTGCTACTTTAATCTTTGCCATTGTTAATATGTTAATATGATTATTGAAATGAGCGACAAAGGTATAAAATAAAAAGGAGAGGTCCAAGGAGGGTGTAAATTATTCCTGAGGACGCCGGCGCAGCAGGTTGAAGAGTCCGCCCGGGTTCAAGGGATCACGGATCATGCCCATGCGGTAACCGAAAAAAATGGAGGGGAAAAATTGTTTGTTGTCCTCAGTGGCCATGATGGGGATGGCCTTGTTAAAGGCATGCAGTGAAGCACCTACCTCAATGGCATGCGTCAGCCTGTCGTTCTTGCTGTATTCGAAACTGAACCCGGTACGTGCATACAGACCGGGGTATAGCTTGATTTCATCGAGGCCCTTGAAGAATGATGCCTTTCCCATGATATCAAGGGGCTGGTGAATTGTTAGGTCAAACTTCTGCTCTTCAATGGTGTAGTAATCCTGGCCCACAAGCACAATTATCTTGTAGTATACAGGCTTTGCAAACAGGAGGGTTGCCCCGCCGCTGCCAAACCAGCTTACCGAGACACCTCCAAGGTCGCGCTTCTCGAATATCTCCAGCTGGTACCCTGCCCCGGCGCCGACAGTCCATGTGGAGTTGAGCTTGCCAAAGACAAAGGTGCCTGGACTCTGGAAATAATAGTTCGACAGCTTAATCTCCTTCGGGTGTTTGAAGCCTTCAGCGTTTACCTCTATAAAATACCTGTGTGATGGTTTGACCTGGCGGAGATCACGGTAGATAACCGACCAGCCGTTTGAATTGAGAGCAGCACCAATGGATATCTCATCGCGCCAGAAAAGCCGGCTCTGCGGATCAAGGTCGCCCTGCGCCGCGAGAGGCCCGCAGACAAGAATAATCAAAATAACATGCCACAATCTCATTTTCATCTTTCCGCAGAAGTTAAGACTGGCAATATGGAGGGAGCGATGTTCAGCCTGCCTGTTCGGTCGTATCCGTATCATTGGTGCTGTACGCCGGGCATGCTTCACGGTTGCATGAACTGAGCGCAAGCGCAGCAACAAATGCAAGAACAACTATTAAACCAATTTTTTTCATATTACCTGACTTTAAGTCTGTGACAAAAATAGCTTTATTTTTAAAAACAAGATTTGTGCCATAATATTATTTTGATACACAGTTTTTTTTAAACCATCAGCAGGTTCATTTGTTATTTAGAAAACAGGAAAACAATGAAAACCTACTTTTACACTATAATATTCTCAATGATATTAATGCTTTCAATGGAAAAGGATATGAATTCGCAGGCTAAGCCTGCATACAACGACCTGACAGCGGCCGAGTCAAAGGTAATAATAAGCAAATCAACGGAATATCCGTTCACAGGCCTGTATGAAAAGTTCAACGCAAAAGGAACTTATCTCTGCAAGCAGTGCGGTAACGCTCTCTATCACTCAGATACAAAGTTCGATGCCAGCTGCGGATGGCCCAGCTTCGATGATGAGATCAACGGTGCAGTGAAAAACCTCAAGGATGCTGACGGCAAGCGTACCGAGATAGTATGCGCCTCATGCGACGGTCACCTGGGACATGTCTTTACGGGTGAGGGATTCACTCCGAAAAATACACGTCACTGCGTTAATTCCATTTCGCTTGATTTTGTTCCGGTAGTGCTTCCGGCAGGCAATTACGGTACAGCGCTCTTCGCAGGGGGATGCTTCTGGGGAGTGGAGTACTTTCTTCAGAAGGAGCCGGGAGTGATGGCCGTGGTCTCAGGTTACACCGGGGGCCAGGTCAAAAATCCCTCTTACCGCGAGGTGAGCAACGGCAATACCGGGCATGCTGAGACAGTGAAGGTTACCTATGATCTGCAGAAGACAACCTATGAAAAACTGCTGAAGCTGTTCCTCGAGATACATGACCCCACACAGGTTGGGAGACAGGGACCTGACATCGGCGATCAGTACCGCTCGGAGATCTTCTTCATGAACGGAGAACAGAAGAAGGTGGCCGATAAACTGCTCGGCACCCTGAAGGAAAAGGGATTGAAGGTGGCGACACAGGTGACGAAGGCCTCGGAGTTCTATCCGGCTGAGGAGTATCACCAGGATTACTATTTCCGGAACGGGAAGGTGCCATACTGTCACGGGTACACTAAACGCTTTTAGGCAAGAGGCAGTAGGCAGTAGTGAGGAATTAAAAGTTAAGAATTAAGAATTAATATTCAGACTGTTAGACCGCAGGACTGCAGGACGGAGCGAAGCGACTGACCTTCAGACTTTTGACTTTAGGGACTTTCGATTTTATGACTTAAAAAAACCGGTTCTGTCCACAGAACCGGTTTTTTTGCATATGGGCGGATAGCGTTACAGTTTCGGTACCCTGCCTGAGGTCCACGGTGCCTTGATTCCGTCAAGTTTGGCATTGAGTGCATCAACAGCCGTGCCTGCCTTCTGGATCCTCTCAAGCAGAACAGGGAACTCCTTCTTCAGTATGCTGAACTGCTGGTCGGCGATGCCGGAGATGTCTCCGGAGTTGCCGTAGAGCGACCTTGACATGGCTGAGAGCCTTGCTGAAAGCGACACAGGTGACGGAGGTGTCTCCTCGGTGCTGGCACCGACGGAAATACCCCTGATCAGGTAGGTGATATCACTCATTTCATCATTGAGTGCTGTGGCCTCCTGCATCAGTGATGCAGGCGCATCGGGTGTCTGATGAATAGTCTGCATAATGGTGTTCACCTTGCCGTCGAGCTCGGCTGCATATGACATTGCACCGTAAGCAGTCTTGGCGAAAGCAGTCATCTCCTTGAGCCATTTCTCCCTGGCAGCCGCATCAGTGGCAGGCATTGTCACAATGTCAAGCGGCTTGCATACGAAGGGCTCGGGACCGGCCAACTCCTTAACCTCACCTTTGGCATACATGGCCATCGATATGAAGTACTTGCCGGGTAAAACCGATATGCCACCGCCTCCCCATCTGTTACGGGCGTCACCTTCAGAGACCGGACTGAACTTTTCAGTAGGCCTGACAGGCTGATATCCGGCATGCGTGAAGTTCCATGTCAATCGGCCGACACCCTTCGATGCCGACTTATAGAGCTTCCGGATTATGGTTCCATCCTCGGCGGTAATGGTGAAGATCAGGTAAGGCTTGATCTCCCTCTCCTCCAGGCTCAGTTCCCTGGCTGTCGGCTGCGGAATGAACTCATTCTTCTCAAAGAGCTTCTTCTCCTTCTCCTTTCTGATGTCTTTGTCTGTTTTTGGAACAGTGTCGACATAGTAGGTTATCGTTGCACCGTAGGGCGGATTTTTGGAGATGAAATACATTGACCCCTGGTTGTCGAACTCGTCGGTCTCAACAAACATTTTTGCATCCCTGACCGGGAAAATATAACCGGGCTTGCCGATAATATCCTTCTTGTAATTCTGCAGCGGGGTGTAGTCATCAATCACGTAAAATCCCCTTCCGAAGGTGGCAATGACAAGGTCGTTCTCGCGTTCCTGTATTGCTATGTCACGTACCGGTATAGCAGGCAGTCCCTTGTTGAATTCTGTCCAGGTGGCGCCTGCGTCAAATGATACGTAGAAGCTGAATTCCGTTCCCAGGAACAACAGGTTGGGGTTCAGGTAATCCTGCTCTATTGTATGCGCGGGGCCGTTTGCAGGCAGGTTGGCGCTGATGGAGGTCCAGCTCTTTCCCTTGTCTGTGCTCTTCAGAACATATGGCTTGAAGTCGTCACGCTGATGATTGTTGAATGTGGCGTAGACGATGTCTGCATTGAATTTGTCAGCCAGTATGTCACTCACATAGGTGTATTCCGGCACCCCGGGGAAAGTTTTGATCATTTTCCAGTTGCCGCCGCCGTCTTCAGACACTGATATCATACCGTCATCGCTGCCGGTGTAGAGGAGGTCTTTCTGAACCTTTGATTCGGTTAGGGATACAATCGTTCCCCAAAGTGAGGTCGACTTGTTTTTCGCCACTGCGTCAGCCGGCCAGTATTTATCCATGACCTTGAAGTTATCCCTGTTCTCGTTTCTTGTGAGGTCAGGAGATATGGTCTTCCAGTTGCTGCCCTGGTCTTCACTGCGGAAGAGGAAGTTGGCGGCCATATAGATACGTTTATTGCTGTGCGGGCTGATGAGAATGGGTGTATCCCAGTTCCAGCGGTAGGTCAGTTCTCCTTCGCCGGGGAAGGGTTTGATGCTTACGCTCTGGCCGCTTTTACGGTCGTAGCGCGAGGCATTGCCATACTGTGATTCGGTGTAGACGATGTTCGGGTCTTTCGGGTCTATTGCAACCCAGAAACCGTCACCTCCCTGTGTTACAAACCAGTCGTCATTTGTAACTCCGTTGCTTGTGCTTGCCGACGGGCCACCCATGGAGTTGTTGTCCTGTGTGCCACCGTATATATAGTAGAACGGATAGGAGTTGTCAACGGCAACCCTGTAGAACTGGGTTACGGGCAGGTTCGACTTGAAGATGAAGTTTGTGCCGTTGTCCCATGTCTCATAAATACCGCCGTCGCCGCCGATATAAAAGTGTTTCGTGTTATCCGGATCGATCCACATGGCATGGTCATCGACGTGTCGTCCCTCGTTGCTGACCCTTGAAAAGGTCTTTCCGCCATCGTTGGTTACCTGTGTGTAGGTGTCAAGGCTGAAAACCCTGTCCACATTTTTGGGGTCACATATGATTTTGTTGTAATACTGGCCGCTGGCATGGTATGAGTTCATCCTCTCCCATGAGGCACCCCTGTTCTCTGTCCTGTAGAAGCCGCCTGATTCGCCCTGCGCCTCAACGATGATGTAGAGTACGTCAGGGTTCACCGGTGAAATAGCGATACCCATGCCGCCAATGTCTCCTGATGGCAGGCCCTTCATGATCTTGTTGAATGTCATTCCGCCGTTGGTCGATTTGTAGACGGCCGATTCCGGTCCGCCACTGATTTTGAGGCCGATATGTCTGCGGCGCTGCTCGCTGGTGGCGTAGATGATGTCAGGATTCTTTGGATCAAGAACCACGTTGTTGATGCCGGTATTTTCGCTGATGTTCAGGATCTTTTCCCACGAATCGCCGCCGTTGATTGACTTGTAAAGACCGCGCTCACCGCCGGGTCCCCATGCCGATCCTTCTGCTGCCACATATATTACATCGCTGTTGCGGGGGTCGATGGCGATCCCTCCGATCTGGCGCGATTCCTTAAGGCCCATGTTCTTCCAGCTGGCACCGGCATCATCTGACCGATAAACGCCGTCGCCCCATCCAAGGGCGCGCTGGTGGTTGTTTTCACCTGTGCCTGCCCATACCACATTATGGTTACTGGGGTCAATGACGATGCAACCCAGGGCGTAGGCCCCGTATTTGTCAAAGATGGGTTTCCATGTGGTGCCGTTGTTATCGCTCTTCCAGATGTTGCCTGAAGCAATTGCGGCATAGATCTCCGAATGATTTGACGGATTGACTGCCAGATCGGCAATACGGCCTGAGGCCCATGCAGGCCCCACTGACCTGAAGGAGATGCCGCTGAACAGTGATGTCGGGACGGAAGGCTTGATCTGGGTCTCAGATCCCTTCGCATCCTTCTTTGTTTCTTTCTTCTGTGCATGCAGGCTGAATGAACCAGCCAGCACAAGTACCAAAATTACTGTAAGAATTTTTTTCATTTAAGGCTGTTTAGGTCTGTTATTATTATCGCTAAGGTAAGATAAGGAAATTTGTCAGGGGATTTTTTAACGTTATTTAATAATTTTGGTGCCAATTAAAGCAACAGGGATGAACAACAAATATTTTACAAGGCGGACTGTCAGGAAGTATAAGGATGATGAGATAGAGAGCGGACTTCTGGAACGGATACTCACTGCGGGCACGCGGACTTCAACCACAGGCAACATGCAGGTGTACAGTATTATTGTTACACGCGATGCCGCGATGAAGAGCCTCCTTGCCCCGGTTCACTTCAATCAGCCGATGGTTACCGCGGCACCGGTTGTGCTCACCTTCTGTGCCGACTTCAACCGGTTCAACCTGTGGTGCAGGCAGCGCGAAGCCGAGCCCGGTTATGACAATTTTCTCTCATTCATGACGGCTGCCATTGACGCACTGCTGGTGGCACAGACAGTATGCAATGCTGCCGAAGATGAGGGGCTGGGAATATGTTACCTGGGAACTACGACATACAATGCTGATAAGATCATCGGGATACTGGGACTTCCCTCAGGGGTTGTGCCTGTTGCGACAGTCACAATGGGATGGCCGGCGGTGGTGCCGGATCAGCCTGACAGGCTGCCGCTGGAAGCCGTGGTGCACCACGAGAGGTACCATGATTTTAGTCGGGAAATGATAGACGACATCTACCGTGATAAGGAGGCACGGGCCGACTCGCAGCAGTTCATCGCCGAGAATAACAAGAAGAGCCTGGCGCAGGTGTTTACCGACGTGCGTTACAAGAAGGCAGACAACGAATACTTCTCAGCAAAATATCTTGAGGTCATCAGGGGGCAGGGATTTATTCTATGAGGCAGTCACCAGTCACCAGTCTACAGTCCTCAGTCTTCAGTCAATCAGTAATTTACATACTACCGGCTGCTGACTGCTGACTGTTTCTGACTGCCGGCTGCCGATTGTGGACTGCCGACTGCTGACATTAGATGATCATCTATATCTCTTCCTTAAAGCTCAATCCCAGCTCTGCAGCGATTGCCTTCAGGTCACCGGCAACGGCGGAGACAAGCCTGATACCTGCTTTGAGATTACGCTCCTCGGCTTCCCTTTCAGGATCACCCGGAATCAACACCCTCGTCTCGCCTTTAATTGGTTTTGCGCTGCGGAAAGTCCTGATCCATTCATCCATGGAGGCCTTGAACTCATCGGCCGGTCTGAATGCATCTATGCGCATGGCTCCGAAGAAATGGCCTGTGCCTTCACCCACCTTCTGCTCCGGCACTGGCAGGTAGGCCACGCTGGGCGGTACAAAGGGACCGAAGTTGGCACCGCTGAATACTGCACTGAAGATATCTACGACGGCAGCCATGCAGTAGCCCTTATGGCTTCCGTGGACCCTGTCGCCCCCGAGGGTGACCATCCCGCCTCCGCGGCGAAGTATGGCCGGGTCATCGGAGGGGTTACCCTCGGCATCCTGAACGAACCCGAAGGGCACCTTCTCTCCCTTCTTCTCAGATACGGCAAGCTTACCACGTGCTATCGGCGTCGTGGCAAAATCAGCCACAAATGGAGGCTCATTCAGCGCAGGCACAGCCACTGCAAGAGGGTTGGTCCCGAGATACCGGCTGACAGACCAGGTGGGCACTACCAGGGGATTGGCGTTTGTAACGCATATGCCTACCATATCATGTTCAAGAGCCTTCATGGCATAATATCCGGCTATTCCGAAATGGTTGGAGTTGCGGGCAGCCACCCAGCCGGTGCCTGTTACGGTGGCCTTCTCTATTGCCAGTTGCATCGACCTGATGCCGGCAACCATGCCGAAACATCTGTCGCCGTCGACGACGGCGGTAGAAGGGGTCTGATGAACTACCTTCACATCAGGCGTGACATTCACCCTCCCGCTCTTCCAGAGGTCATAGTATTCCCTGACCCGTATCATGCCATGCGATGAGTGATCACGCAGTTCAGCAGCAATAAGCACTGCAGCTACTGCGCCGGCATCCTCGCGGCTGCAGCCGATCTGCATGAAGACCTCGGTGGTGAATTCCTGAAGGTATTTGTGGTCGTACATATCTATTACATGAAAGTTTAGGTGTATGAATGTTTAAAGTCCTCAGTCCTCAGTCCTCAGTCCTCAGTCTTCAGTCTTCAGTCTTCAGTCCTCAGTCCTCAGTCTTCAGTCCTCAGTCCTCAGTCCTCAGTCTTCAGTCTTCAGTCCTCAGTCCTCAGTCCTCAGTCAATCTTCAACATCTATATATTCAGATATTTACAATGACTGCCAACTGCCGACTGGGGACTGGCGACTACTATTTTCTCACCCTGACCGGATATGCCGGACGGGCGGGCTCGGCGGGTGGGTTCTTCTCCAGTTCGCGGAGGGCTACCTCGATGGCTTTCTCCAGCTGAGGATCCTTTCCCCCGATGACCTCCACGGGCCATTGCTCCACCTCAATATCCGGCTCCACACCTACATTCTCCACTATGAACCCATCGTCAGTCCAGATGGCCAGGTTGGGAGCAGTGACGCTTCCGCCGTCCATCAGCTCGGGAAATCCGAGTGTACCAACCAGACCGCCCCACGTGCGTTTGCCGACAAGCGTGCCTACCTTGAATTTTCTGAACATCCATGGGAGCATATCTCCTCCCGAGCCGGCTGTCTCATCTATGATCATCACCTTGGGCCCCTGTATTGAGGCGCTGGGAGTCTTGAGATCCCTGCCGTAGCGCATGTTCCAGTATGACTGCAACGGCCTTTGAAGGAGATCGATGTAATAGTCGGCAATCAGTCCGCCACCGTTGAATCTCTCATCAATGATTATTGCCTTCCTGTCAGCCTGAGGAAAGAAATACCTCTTGAAGTATTCGTGTCCCTGACCGGATGTATTTGGAACATATACGTATGCCACCTTTCCGTTCGTAGCTTCTGTCACCCTCCGCAGGTTTCCCTCCACCCAGTCGCGGTTCCTCAGGCTGCTTTCGCTGCCAACCGGAACAACTTTAATCACTCTTGATCCCGCATAGTCAGGTTTTGGGCCTACAGTAAGCTCAACTATCTTACCGTCAGTATTTTCCAGAAAGCTATAAATATTTTTGTCTGCCGTTACATCGTTGCCATTGATGGCCAGGATATATTCGCCTTCCTTAACATTCAGTCCCGGCTCTGTCAGCGGCGATCTGAGATCAGGGTTCCAATTCAGACCTCCGTAGATCTTCTTCAGGCGATACCTGTTGCTCACAATACTAAAGTCAGCGCCAAGCAATCCTCCGGCAACTCTCTGCGGCGAGCTCGCCCTGTCGCCGCCGCCTACCCTGTGGTGTCCTACGGCAAGCTCGCTGCACATCCACTGTATCACGCGGTTAAGGTCGCTCCTGCAGGAGACGTCATCGAGGAACTGCGAATACTTCTCCTTCATGGCGGGCCAGTCGGCGCCGTGCATTCCAGGGTCATAGAAGTAATCGCGGTTGATCCTCCAGGCCTCGTCAAATATCTGGGGCCACTCGGCAACAGGATCGACCCTCACCGAGACAGCACCGGTGTTGAGGATTCCCTTCCCGGGCTCAGGCTTCCGCCCTGCAGCGGTGATGCCGAATACCATCCCCTTGTTGTAGAGCATTTTCTTTCCGTCAGCGGAGACCACGTAGTTGTCAAGCTCCATTATCTCCTCATCTTTCCTGTCACTGACAGTGTACTTGTGCAAAGCAGATGCTCCCTGACCCTGCGGCCTGACAATATAAAGGATCTCACCTGTTGCGGCTACTCCCAGGGAGGAGTAGTTACCGGCCGGCACAGGCACGTTGACTATTCTGTCCTCCAACCCGTCAGTCTCTATCTTAATCTGTTCGGTCTTCACCTCAGGAGCAGCCGGTTTCTTAGTATCCTTCTTACTGGGTTTCTCGGCTGTGTCGATGGCAGTTTTCTCCGCATCAGACTTCACTTCGATTCCCTTCTCCTCATCGCTCTCCTTTGCCAGCGGGGAGATGATGTCATTCCTCAGGGTGACGAGGTAGATTGAGTTTGTACTCCGCATGTCGGCAGATGAGAGGTCGAACCAGTTCATTACCGGACCCGCATTGGTGGAGGCGAAGAAATAAATGCACTCACCCTTAGGATCAAAGACGGGCTCAGATGCATCACTCAGTCCGTCGGTGACGGGAAATGATTTCTGCTGGTCAACGGAATAGAGATATATAACCCTGAAGTATGTCGGCATCATCCTGGTGTAGACGATCCATTTTGAGTCTGACGACCAGTCGCCGAACATGCCCCTGAATGGCCCCGGGAAATAGATCTCATCAGTAGCAATCTTATCTATTGTACCCGTCTGGACGTTCAGGATATACATATTTCTTCCGTTGTCAACGAAGCATATCTTTTTGCTGTCTGGCGACCATCTGGGGAAAGCATAGAAGCCCGTTCCTGCGAGCTTGAATATCTGCTGTTCCCCTTTGCCGTCCTGCGCTTTGAGGTGAAGGGCATATTCACCGGAGGCGTCCGAAAAGTATGCGATTGTTTTTCCGTCAGGTGACCATGACGGGAATGTCTCATGGATCCCTGTTGTAAGGGTGATATTCCTCGGGTCTCCCTTTTCAGCGGGCAGTGTGACTATCTCTCCCCTGAAATCGAAGACCACGCGAGAGCCGGTGGGTGAGATGTCGCCGTTGCGGATATAGTTGGGGCCCTGCACGTAGCGGGGTCTCATCTCAAGGAGGTCAGCCGCGATACCGACGGTAAGTTTCTGTGCCGACCCGGTACCTGGATCGAAGTTGTGCAGGTAACCCGCCTGCTCAAAGACTATCCGGCCATTACCTGCTGAGGCTTTCAATACCGGGAAGTCGTCATACTTCGTCAGCTGGCTGACGGCTCCTCCAATGACGTCATAGGCATAAAGGTTGAACTCGCCGTTCCTGTCGCTCAGGAAGTAGATTTTGTCGCCGGTCCACATCGGCTCAATATCATTGCATCCCCCCTGAGGCTGAGGGATTTTAACCACTGAACGGTCTGCAAATGTGAAGATCCATATGGCTGATACAGTCCCTCCCCTGTAGTTCTTCCACTGTCCGTGTGCAGGGTAGATAGGATTATATGCCATCCTGGTTCCGTCGGGTGAGTATGTTGCGTCGTGGGCGTTGGGTATCTCGAGCATCTCAGGGAAGCCTCCGGCGGTGCCCACGGTAAAGAGCTGTGAATACCTGCCGTTGAACGCTGCCCGTGCCGACATAAACAGTACGCGGGAGCCATCGGGGGTGAAGCCCCTGACCATGTCGTTACCCGGGTGCCAGGTGAGTCTCACCGGCACTCCTCCTTCAACCGGCACAACGAACACATCAGTGTTACCGTCATACTGGGCACTGAAGGCTATCAGCTTTCCGTCCGGTGAGAAGACCGGATCAGATTCGATTCCCTCATCCACGGTCAGCCGTCTCGGGCTGGAGCCGTCGGCATTCATGACCCACAGATCCTCTGCATAGATGAAAGCGGTATGCGATGCGCTGACAGCAGGCTGTGTCATCATCCTGGTGTCTGTTGTGTTGATCGCGGTCAGACTCTGAGCTGCCAGAGCCATAAGTGCCGGAATAATGAATGCAACACAAATTGTTCTTTTCATGGCTATTTTGTTTTTCTGTAACTGGTAAATGCATTTGCCTGCGCCTTCGGGGTGATCACGAGGTCACTGATGCATACGTGATCAGGGGTGTTTGCGCAGTAAAATATCACTTCGGCAATATCATCTGCCGTGAGTGGCTCTATGCCTGAATAGACAGCTGATGCCTTCTCGCTGTCGCCCTTGAAACGAACGAGGGAGAACTCCGTCTCCACCATCCCGGGGGCTATGTTGGTGACCTTGATACCATGTTTCAGGAGGTCGATCCGCATTGCCCGGGAGAGAGCATCAACAGCATGTTTTGTGGCACAGTACACCGCCCCGTTTTCATAGACATCCTTGCCTGCAATGGAGGCAATATTAATAATATGCCCGGAGCCCCTCTCAACCATTCCGGGAGAGACGGCCCGCGTGACATAGAGCAGGCCCCTGACGTTGGTGTCAATCATCCGGTCCCAGTCGTCCGTGTCGCCCTTGTCAATCGGACCTAATCCTGCAGCCAGACCTGCATTGTTGACGAGGAGATCAATCTTCTTCCAATCTTCAGGGAGGTTGGCAAGACTACTGTCTACCTCACTCTTCTGCCTGACGTCAAAACAGAGGGAGAGGACCTCGGTGCTCCAGTTGCTGACAAGATGTGCCGATAGTTCATCAAGCCGATCCTGTCTTCTGCCTGTGATAATGATACGGTAAGATGCATCTGCAAATTTCATGGCTGCAGCCTCACCTATGCCTGAAGTTGCGCCTGTGATAAGTACTGTCTTTCTCATGGGTTATCTGTTTCAGAGGGGTAAATGTAAACAATAATAAGGGTATCTTTGCGGGGCAAAGGTAAAATGATGCCCGAAAGAAATCAACATAAGGGAGCCCCCAGGGAGCAGGTTGAGGCGATGTTCGATTCCATTTCGGGGCATTATGACAGGCTTAACCGCATCCTGTCGATGGGCACTGACAGGCGATGGCGAAGAAGGGCAGTTGACCTGATAAAGCTTCATAAAAGACCCCTGACCATTCTTGACGTGGCCACCGGCACCGGAGACATGGCTATTGAGGCAATGAGGCTGGAACCACGCAAGGTGACAGGGATTGATATCAGCAGTAAGATGCTCGACGAAGGAAGACAGAAGGTGAATCGTCTCGGTCTTGGTGAAAAGATAGAACTTCTCAAAGGTGACTCGGGGGCAATGGAGTTCAAAGACGGAACATTTGACGTGGCGATGTCAGCATTCGGTGTCCGCAATTTTGAAGATACTGTCGCCGGCCTCCGTGAGATGTGCAGGGTGCTGAGACAGGGAGGAATGATAATAGTGCTTGAGTTCTCCAGGCCTATAAAGTTCCCTCTGAAACAGATCTACGGACTCTATTTCAGACATGTCCTCCCACGAATTGGAAAGAAGGTGTCAGGTGACCCTGAGGCGTACACCTACCTGCCAGATTCGGTGATGTCATTCCCTGACAATGAAAAGTTTCTGGAACTTATGCTTCATGCGGGTTTCAGCGATGTAAAACAACAGAAACTAACGGGTGGAATAGCCAGTATTTACTACGGTTTCAAACTCTGATATGTTTCCGATGAAATATCAGAGGTCTTTTTTCGTTATAATCTGCAGGACTCATAGTATCTTGAACAAAAGGATTGCCATACTTCTGCTGCTGTTGCTCCCGGCCATGCTGGCAGCTCAGAAAGCAAAGCCGAAGAACGACTCGAATTATGACGAGCGGCTGTTGCATTTCGGCTTCAGCATGGGATCCAACACCATGGACTTCAAAGTTAAAATGCAGAGCGAATCCGGACTCACTGCTGAGGTGGTGTCACTCAATCCAGGACTGAATATCCAGATTGTAACCGATTACCGTCCTGCTGCTTATCTTGACATAAGGTTTCTTCCCGGTGTTTCATTCGGACAGCGGAATATTAATTTCTATGAAGACGGGGTGCTTTGGGGAGAGACGCAGGTGCTGGAATCATCATTCCTTGAGTTCCCCCTTCTTCTCAAGTACAAGGGGATGAGGCTCAACAACTCAAGGCCATATATCATCGGCGGGGTGAACTTCAGGTATGACCTTGCAGGCAAGAAGGAGTACGATGAATCCAGAAATGTATACATGAGGCTCAAGCGGGCCGACTATTACTATGAAGTCGGGGCGGGGATCGACTTTTACCTGCCCTATTTCAAGTTAACTATTGAGGCAAAAATGTCAAACGGACTTCGTGACTTACTGGTCCATGTACCCGACGATCGACATCCGGAATACGTTAATTCAATCAAGTCACTCAGATCCCAGATCTGGGTTCTGTCGTTCCATTTTGAATAGCCATGGCTGAGGAGCTGAACCTGGTTCTGCCCCCGCAGACAGCCTTTGATGAGGATGCACTGAAGAGTTACCTTGTCAGGAAGAGCGGGAGGCACGACTTCACCATGAGGATCATCCGCCGTTCCGTCGATGCCCGCAAACCGGATATAAAAATCAATCTCACAGTCCAGTTGATTGCTCCTGACGAACTGCATGAGGAGATACCCCCTGTAAGAATCATGGATGTCTCCCGGGCTCGCGAGGTGCTTGTTGCCGGCAGCGGGCCGGCAGGGCTCTTCGCAGCGCTGAGCCTGATTGAGGCGGGACTTAAGCCAGTGATGCTTGAAAGGGGCAGGGAGGTCAGGGAGCGCAAGAGGGATGTGGCGGCTATAAGCACAAAACACATTGTTAACCCGGATTCAAACTACTGTTTTGGCGAGGGTGGCGCCGGCACCTTCTCTGACGGCAAGCTTTACACCAGGTCGAAGAAGAGAGGCGACAACCGCCGTGTGCTCGAGCTGCTTGTACTGCACGGAGCCGACCCGGCCATACTGTATGAGGCACACCCCCATCTAGGAACCGACAGGCTGCCGGGAGTGATCACGGCAGTGAGGCAGAGTATCACCGGGGCAGGAGGAGAGGTGCTGTTTGGCAAACGCATAACAGGAATTTTGATTGAGGGGGGCACCTTCAGAGGGGTTGAGGTCAACAGCGGCGAGGTGTTAAGGGCTGATGACATGATACTTTCTACGGGCCATTCGGCACGAGACATCTACCGGATACTGTATGCCGGCGGGGTGAGTCTTGAATACAAGCCTTTTGCCATGGGAGTAAGGGTGGAACACCCGCAGGAACTAATAGACCGGTTACAGTATCACGGAAAACCGAGAGGAGAATACCTGCCGGCTGCCGCATACAGCCTGGTGACGCAGGCTGCGGGCAGGGGGGTATACTCCTTCTGCATGTGTCCGGGAGGCTTTATGGTGCCCTCCGCAACCAGTCCGGGCGAGGTGGTGGTGAACGGCATGTCACCATCGCGCCGTAACTCCCGATGGGCCAACAGCGGGATAGTGACCGAGATCAGGGAGGAGGATGCATCGCACTTTGGAAACACACCTCTTGCCGGACTGGAATATCAGCTGTTCCTCGAGCAGCTTGCATGGAAGGAGGGAGGCATGACACAGCGTGCTCCGGCGCAGAGACTGACCGATTTTGTTGAAGGACGGGCATCAGCAACGCTTCCTGAGGGTTCATACTTCCCCGGCCTCACGGTATCGCCCCTGCACCAGTGGATGCCGGAAGAGATCACGACGCGACTGCGCGAGGGCTTCAGGGATTTCGGGAGGAAGATGAAGGGATACCTGACGGACCAGGCCCTGGTGGCAGCGGTGGAGTCGCGCACCTCATCGCCGGTGCGTATAATGCGTGACCCGGTAACCCTCAATGCGTTGAATATCGGCGGATTATATCCGGCAGGCGAAGGGGCGGGCTACGCAGGGGGCATCGTCTCGTCGGCAGTTGACGGAATGCTTGTTGCAGGAAAGGTGGCGGAGAAGTACCGGGCCGGGCAGTAGTATCAGTCTGCAGTCGCCAGACAGCAGTCGGCAGTAGGGATTTTCGATTTCAGATTTTCGTCCCGACACTTCGTGTACGGGATTGATCCTGCTCCTGCGTCGCCGGCTCAAATTGTCGATTAAATCAAAATTCGCAAATCGCAAATCCTTCTGACCGCAGGACCGCGAGACGGAGCGAAGCGACAGACCTTTTGACCTTTAGACGTCAGATTGAGGCTCCGCACCTGGCGGAGACTTAATCCCGATAACGAAGTGTATCGGGACCTTCAGACCTTAGACCTTTAGACTTTCGACTTTCATCCATTTTTTCGTCTTGCAAACTCCGAACAAATGATTGCGGCGGCCATGCTTACATTCAGCGACTCTATCCCCGCCAGCGGCTTACCCGGACCGGGGATAGTGATATGACGCGTGACATACCCCACCAGCCCGTCGGAGATGCCTCTCGATTCGTTCCCGAAAAGAATGATGCCTTCACTCCCGAGATCACTCTCGTAAACTGAACGGCCATCCATGGTGGCCCCATAAACGGGCATTCCATCGCTTACCACCCTGCCCAGGAATTCATTCAGGGGAAGATACCATACGTTCACGTGCATGAAAGCTCCCATGGTCGACTGAATAACCTTCGGATTATAAAAGTCTACACAGTCGGGTGAGCAGATGATATTTCCCATACCGAACCAGGCAGCAATGCGTATGATAGTACCGAGATTGCCGGGGTCCTGAACAGACTCGAGGGCCGGAGTGAGTCTCCCGGCAAGAAGCTTATCCGAATATTCCTTCTTTCCCATTGGCGCCACAGCAAGTACATTGTGCGGCGTCCGAAGCGAGCTGATCCGTCGCAGCTCCTCATAGCTGACTGTCACTATATCGTCGGCACCGGATATCACTGCCTCAGACTCGCCGTCGATCCACTCCGGCTTGCCTGCCAGAAGCGTCACCCTGTTCCCGGCAAGAATATATTCCCGTACCAGCTTATCGCCCTCGATGACAAAAAGTAAATTCTCCTCCCGGACCTTCCTTTTCTGAAGGGAGAGGATCATTTTAGCCTGGGTACGGGTGATCATCTTATGCATGATTCATTGATTGAAAATAGAGTTTATAGTGGTATATTTGCCTGCACCATTGTTCCCGCACAAATTGATCCACCAGAGGACAAATATAAAAATTACTCTTCCCAAACTGTTTCTGCTGGCGATCATTATTTTCACGGTATCCTCCTGCAATCCCACAAAATATGTTCCTGCCGGTGAAATGCTTCTGAACAGCAACGAGCTGACACTGAAGGAGAACAGCGCACCGCTACCGCCGTCTGTGAGCAAGAGCGCAATGAAACCTTACATCAGGCAGCAGCCCAACAAGAAAATATTCGGCACAAGGTTTCACCTCGGGCTTTACAACCTTTCTGATACGGGTAAGGACAGGTGGCCTCATTCATGGCTGCGCCGCATTGGAGAGGAACCGGTGATTTTTGACCCTTCAGCAGCGGAGCGGTCGACAGGACAGATTCAGAGCTATCTGTGGTCGAAAGGCTTGTTCAATGCCACGGTTGGTGACACAGTGAAAACCGGAAAAGGGGAGGCCAAAGTGGTCTATGAGATTGATCCGGGCCGGCCGTACACAATTGCCGATATCACTTATGACATCCAGGACACCATGCTTTACGGCCTGGTGATGATTGATACCGTGAACTGCACCATAGAGAGGGGGATGAGATACGATGTGGATCTCCTTCAGAAGGAGCGGCAGCGGCTGGAGCGCTTCATCAGGGACATAGGGTTCTTCGCCTTCTCGACGGAGAATATCTACTTCCGTATAGACAGTGCTCTCAGGAGCCATCAGGTTACTGTCGAGTATGTTCTGTCACGCCGGGCCACCTCAGACAGCCAGGGGCGGACGGTGTACAATAATCACAAGATGTACCGTATAAGGGATGTCTATGTTTTTCCTGATTTTGACCCAAGGCTGTCGCTCACCGGCGGAGAGGAATACTCCACGTCACTTGACACCACCGTCTTCAATGGGATCTATTTCGTTGCCCCTCCCGGCAAACCCGTGATCAAACCAAAGGTGCTGACCCAGGCGCTTTATGTGAACCCCGGGGCGCTCTTCAGCGTGACAAATACAATTCAGACGGAGACACACCTGTCCGACCTTAAGAACCACCGTCTCGTGAACATATCTTATGTTGATACAGAAAGTATCTCAGGCGAAAGAAGAGATGAGGGGATGCTTGACTGTATCATACAGCTCACACCAATGATGCGGCAGTCGTTCACCGTAGAGCTTGAAGGAACCAACTCCGGTGGCAACATCGGCGGCGCATTGAACCTGATCTACCAGAACAAGAGTCTGCTGGGCGGCGCAGAGGTCTTCAGTATGAAGCTCAAGGGCGCCTATGAGACTCTGACAGAGGCCAGTACCGGATTCAATAACACTCAGCAGTTCGGTTTTGAGACTAACCTCAGGATCCCAAAATTCCTCATGCCAATCCCTGACAAGGAGAACTTTATCCGCAAGCACGATCCCCGGACGGTGCTGCAGGCAGGTTATAACTATCAGAAGGTGCCGGTATATGCCCGCTCAGTGGCAAACATCACCCTGGGCTACTCCTGGAGCGGTAACAAGTACACCAGGTTCAACATCAACCCGCTGTCATTCAATGTGGTCAGGCTCCATTACGTGGACCCGGAATTCCAGGCAATGATTGATACCATCTCATACCTGGCCTACTCTTACCGTGATGTCAGGATACTGGGCGGACGGTACGATTTTGTCTTTAACAATCAGATGATCCAGAAGTCGAAGGATTACTGGAACATACGCCTGGGTTTCGATGTGGCAGGTAACATTGCAGACCTGTTATACAGGACAGTCAATGCCCCTAAAGCTGATGATGGTACGTATCTCCTCTTCAAGCAACCTTATGCACAGTTCATCAAGGGAGAGGTGGATGCAACCTACAACTTCAGAATTAACGGTGTGAGCAGCATAGTCTACAGGGCTTTTGCCGGAGTAGGATGGGCCTATGGAAACTCCAGAGTCATGCCTTTTGAGGATCAGTACTTCGGAGGCGGAGCCAATGACATCAGGGCATGGATGGTCAGAACCCTCGGCCCCGGCTCCTATGTGATGCCGGAGAGCACATTCACAAACCTGACTGCGGACATGAAGCTGGAGGCCAACGTCGAATACCGGTTCAAGCTCTTCTGGATACTTGAGGGTGCCCTGTTTGTTGATGCAGGTAATATATGGACCATCAGGCCTGATGAAGACAGGCCCGGCAGCCAGTTCCGGTTCAACAGCTTCCTCGACGAAGTAGCTGTGGGGACGGGCCTGGGTCTGAGGTTCGACTTCAAGTTTGTTCTTCTGAGGGCCGACTTCGGCATGAAACTGCGTGATCCGCAGGCCACTGACGGCTCCAAGTGGATCCCGCTCAGCGGGACCTTTGACCGTAAGCGGGACCTGACGATGGTGATCGGGATAGGATATCCGTTCTAAGAGTCAAAAGTCTTAAAGTCAAAAGTCTGAAGATTAAAGGTCCTGCGGTCCTGCGGTCTGACAATCTGAATCTTAATTCTTAAATCTTAAATTTTAATTCTTAATTCTTCACTACTGTCTACCCCCTATTGCCTGATATATTTTTTTTTCCTACCTTTCATGACGTCTTGCTGTATATAAGGTGTGAAGCCATTTAGGAAGATCGCTGCCGGGTTTTTCGGTTTTGACCGCCGCGAGAGACGGGGCACGTATGTGCTGTCTGCAATCCTCATTGTTATCCTGCTGGTAAGGTTCACTGCCTTCAGGCCGGGCAGGGTGACCGGGGATATCAATGACATTCCACCGACGGACGAAATTCTGCAGGCCTCCACAAAAGATGCCGGTGTCTCTCACACCCTGTTCCCTTTTAATCCAAACACTGTCTCATACGCCGACCTGCTGCTGCTGGGGCTGTCGGAGAGGCAGGCAGGCACGCTGGTTAAGTACCGTGAGGCGGGAGCAAGGTTCAGGAAGCCCGCTGACCTGCGCAGGGTATACGGTATCGATTCCGCTGCTGCCGTCCGCCTCATGCCTTATATAATTATTGAGAGCGGGTCCGGTGAGAGTGGTGCGGCAGGAGAGACGAGGTCTGACGCTTCACGCAGGGTGGCTTCTCCAACCGAGGGGACGTCGCGTTATGCCCCGGGTGTGCCGGCAACCGGAGATGCGGGTGGAGCAGGAGGTGCTTACAGGAAATCCGGAGATGCGGGTGGAGCAGGAGGTGCTTACAGGAAATCCGGAGATGCGGGAGGAGCAGGAGGTACCGGAGATGCGGGTGGAGCAGGAGGTCCTTACCGGCAGTCCGCAGAAGACGATGCCCGCGGAGGCGGTATCCACAATGCAGGTGATGCTGCAGATGTACATCCGAAGAGAGGACAGCGCCAGTTGATCGACCTTAACAGGTGCACCGCCGCGGAGCTGGTCATCCTGCCTGGGATTGGGCCGGTACTGTCCGAGAGGATAATCAAGTACCGAAGTCTCCTCGGAGGGTTTGTAGACAAGCGGCAGCTGACGGAGGTATATGGTCTCGACAGCACGGTGGTCAGCCTCATCGCCTCAAGGGTGACGCTCACCCTTGATTCAGTTGAACCGCTGTGTCTCGACAGCGCCTCCTTTGGTGATCTTGCCCGTCATCCCTATGTTGGATACGAGGCTGCCAGGCTGATAACCAGGTACCGGAGCCTGGCAAATGAGCCCCTTACGCTTGGTTCGATGGTCAGTCGTAATGTCATCACACCCCGGCAGGCTGAGCGGATGGCCCCTTATGTGAGACCTTCAGCAGGGGCGGAAGGAACCGGGTATGAATTTATTTCATCAAAAGTTTTGAAATGAATTTCAGAGGTATTAATTTTGCGGCTCGATTTAACATAAAGAACAAGTATGATCATTGTACCGGTAAAAGAAGGCGAGAACATCGACAGGGCCCTGAAGAAATTCAAGAGGAAATTCGAGAAGACGGGTGTCATCCGTGAGCTCAGGTCACGTCAGGCTTTTATCAAACCCTCGGTCCGCCGCAGGGAAGAGATAAAGAAAGCCGTTTATGTTCAGGGGATGCAGCAGGAAGAGGAATAGCCGCTCTGCTGCCGGCCTTTTATTAATTTCATAAACCAAAAGGTTCCTTTTATGGACAAAAAGGAATCGTTCCTGCAATACATCAGTACCGAGAAGCGCTATTCCCGGCACACTGTTACTTCCTATAATAACGATCTGGATCAGTTTTACAAATGGCTCGGTGATAATAATCCCGGAGCCGATGTTGTATCTGTCACCCAGGCGGAGGTGAGGGGTTGGATGGTTTCCCTGATAGAGGGAGGGGCTGCCACAGGTACTGTCCATCGTAAGATATCCGCCCTCAGGGCTTTTTTCAGGTATCTCCGCAAGCGCGGCATGATCAGTGCCGATCCGGCATCGGGCGTAAGGCTTCCAAAGAAGACCAGGCGTCTGCCTGTCTTTGTTGCCGAGGAGTCACTTGACCGACTGCTTGACGATTTCAAATTCGGAGATAATTTTTCAGGCCTGCGCGACAAAACTATCGTGGAATTTTTGTATCTTACAGGCATGAGGAGGTCGGAGTTGATTAACCTGCGTGATGAGGATGTGGATCTCTCCTCGGGGCAGGTGAGGGTGACGGGAAAACGCGGAAAACAGAGGGTGATCCCTCTGGCAGGAAGCTTCCTGAAATCGCTTCAGACATATCTTGCCGCGCGGAAATCAGAGGGCCTGCCGGGAGAGTGGTTTTTTGTGACCGGCAAGGGGAACAAAATGTACGACAAGAGTGTTTACAATATAGTAACTAGATATCTCTCGATGGTGACTACAGTTGAGAAGAAGAGTCCGCATGTGCTCAGGCATACCTTTGCCACCCACATGCTCAATCACGGGGCTGACCTCAACTCGATCAAGGAGCTCCTGGGTCATGCCAGTCTGTCGGCTACCCAGGTCTATACCCACAACACGTTTGAACAGTTAAAGAAAGTATATAAACAGGCTCATCCAAGAGCTTAAAACAACCAATAACAGGAGGTACTGCCATGAACATTCAGATCCATTCAATCAGGTTTGATGCTGACAAGAAGCTGCTCGATTTTGTTACACTGAAAGTAAACAAGTTATCACTTTTAACCGATGACATCGTCGGTGCCGAGGTGTTTCTGAAGCTGGACCATGATGAGGAGAGGGAGAACAAGATCACGGAGATTAAGGTAGAGTATCCGGGCGGGCCGCTTTTTGCGCGCAAGCAAAGTAAAACATTTGAGGAAGCTACCGACAATGTGGTTGCAGCCCTTAAGCGGCAGATTGTCAAACAGAAGGATAAGATGCGAGGGTAGTAGCCTCACAGCCTCAAAAAAACTTTATATTATTTTTGAGATTTGAATTTTTAATTCCTACATTTGCAAACCGATTTTTGAGGGTAAATTCTCAGAAATCGGTCGTTCTTTCAAATGCCGATGTAGCTCAGTTGGCCAGAGCAGCTGATTTGTAATCTGCAGGTCGGGGGTTCGAATCCCTTCATCGGCTCATTATGTGATGAGTATGTGTATGTCAAACCAGGCATACTCTGTTAAGAGGGGAGATACCAAAGTGGCCAACTGGGGCAGACTGTAAATCTGTTGTCTGAAGACTTCGTAGGTTCGAATCCTGCTCTCCCCACTTCTTAACGGTGTAAGCATCAATGCACTCTTACCCCGCAATGGGTTACCTGGGTGCCGGTTAAAGATATAAGCGGGAGTAGCTCAGTTGGTAGAGCATTAGCCTTCCAAGCTAAGGGCCGCGGATTCGAATTCCGTCTCCCGCTCATTATGCCGATGTAGCTCAGGGGTAGAGCACTTCCTTGGTAAGGAAGGGGTCATGAGTTCAATTCTCATCATCGGCTCAAACGATTTTGGATGTAAATTTAAATTAATAAGCTTTTAGTTATGGCAAAAGAAAAATTTGACAGGTCGAAACCACACGTAAATATTGGTACGATCGGTCACGTCGACCACGGCAAGACCACCTTGACAGCCGCTATTACGATGGTTCTCGCAAAGAAAGGTCTCTCAGAAATCAGGGACTTTGATTCAATCGACAATGCTCCCGAGGAAAAGGAAAGGGGTATTACGATCAATACGGCTCACGTCGAGTACTCGACGGCGAACCGTCACTATGCGCACGTTGACTGTCCGGGTCACGCTGACTATGTTAAGAACATGGTTACAGGTGCTGCCCAGATGGACGGCGCTATCATCGTTGTTGCCGCTACAGACGGCCCGATGCCCCAGACACGCGAGCATATCCTTCTTGCCCGCCAGGTGAACGTGCCGAAGATCGTTGTCTTCCTGAATAAGGTTGACCTTGTCGATGATGAAGAGCTTATTGACCTCGTTGAGATGGAAGTACGTGACCTTCTGAACTTCTACAAGTTCGACGGTGACAACGCTCCCGTTATCCGCGGTTCGGCGCTTGGAGCCATGAACGGCGAAGCCCAGTGGGAAGATAAGGTCATGGAACTGATGGATGCAGTGGACTCATTTATTCCGATTCCTCCGCGCGAGAACGAAAAACCATTCCTTATGCCGGTTGAAGACGTATTCTCAATCACCGGTCGCGGTACAGTTGCAACAGGCCGTATCGAAACAGGTATGGTTCACACAGGCGACGAACTTGAGATAGTGGGCCTCGGTGCAGAAAAACGCAAGTCAATATGTACAGGCGTTGAGATGTTCCGCAAGATCCTCGATCAGGGCGAAGCAGGTGACAACGTTGGTCTGCTCCTCCGTGGCGTTGACAAGAAAGAGATCAAGAGAGGTCATGTTCTTGCCAAGCCGGGTTCAATCACACCCCATACCAAGTTCAAGGCTGAGGTTTACGTTTTGAAGAAAGAGGAAGGCGGTCGTCATACCCCGTTCCACAACAATTACCGCCCACAGTTCTATCTCCGTACCCTTGACATCACCGGCGAGATTCAGCTCCCGGAAGGAACAGAGATGGTAATGCCGGGTGACAACGTAACCATAACCGTTGAGCTCATCTACCCGGTTGCTATCAATAAGGGTCTCCGTTTCGCAATCCGCGAAGGTGGCCGTACAGTTGGTGCAGGCGCAGTAGTTGAAATCCTTGTCTAAGGCCTATTAAATATATATATATATGGTAACCGTATGCGAATGCGTGCGGTTACCATCAAAATGTACACGGGTGTAGCTCAGTTGGTAGAGCACTGGTCTCCAAAACCAGGTGTCGGGAGTTCGAGTCTCTCCTCCCGTGCAAAATCGGAGTGTTAATTATGAAGATAGCTACTTATTTTAAAGAATCATATAACGAGCTCATGCACAAGGTGACGTGGCCAACGTGGGGCGAGCTCCAGGCAAGCGCCACTCTTGTACTTGTCACTTCAGTCATCCTCGCCCTTGTAATCTGGGCAATGGATTTCTTTTTTGACAAGGTGATGGGTCTGCTTTATGGTTTCTTTTATTAAAAATCATAACGGTCACAGATGAGTGAAAACGTTAAGAAGTGGTATGTGCTCAGAGCTATAGGCGGCAAGGAGAAGAAGGTCAAGGAATATCTTGAGAATGAGATTGTACGCCTTAAGCTGCAGGATTATATCACCCAGGTGCTGATACCTACGGAGAAGGTCTACCAGATCCGGGCAGGCAAGAAGGTGAGCAAAGAGCGCACATTCTTTCCGGGTTACGTCATCGTAGAGGCCGCCCTGGTGGGTGAGGTTCCGCACGTCTTGCGCAATATACCCAACGTCCTCGGATTCCTGGGGACCTCGTCGGGAGAGCCGACACCGATACGGAAGGCAGAGATCAACCGTATCCTTGGAAAAGTAGATGAACTGGCCGCCAGCGAAGAAGAACTCAACGTTCCGTTCGTCGTGGGCGAGACGGTAAAAGTGATAGACGGCCCCTTCAACAGCTTCTCAGGAGTTATTGAAGAGGTCAATGAAGAGAAGCGCAAGCTGAAAGTGATGGTCAAGATCTTCGGACGCAAGACCCCGCTCGAGCTGAGCTTCATGCAGGTAGAGAAAGAAAGTTAGAATTAAAGAAATTGATAGCCGTGAATTATAATGCTTCCTTAAACGGCCGTCATGCTCTCGCTATAAACAATGCAAATTTTTAATTATGGCAAAAGAAGTTGCTGGATTAATCAAATTACAGATTAAAGGCGGAGCAGCCAATCCATCTCCACCAGTAGGTCCCGCTCTGGGTTCTAAGGGTGTGAATATCATGGAGTTTTGCAAACAGTTCAATGCCCGTACACAGGACAAGGCAGGGAAGGTCATACCGGTGATCATCACCGTGTACAGCGACAAATCTTTTGAGTTTGTCACAAAGACCCCTCCTGTTGCAGTTCAGATAATTGAGGCCTCCAAAGTAAAGAAAGGCTCACCAGAGCCCAACCGCGTCAAGGTGGCAGCAATATCGTGGAACCAGGTAAAGACTATTGCAGAGGATAAAATGCAGGATTTAAACTGCTTTACCCTCGAATCCGCGATGAAGATGGTGGCTGGCACGGCCAGAAGTATGGGCATCACCATCACAGGTGCATTCCCCGGTAAATAACTAACTAAGTGAATAGAAATGGCTAAGCTTACCAAGAATCAGAAGTTTGCCCTCGAGAAAATCGAGCAGGGCAAACTCTATACTTTGTCAGAAGCGGCAGCATTGGTAAAAGATA
>JBGSLG010000170.1:0-4180 GCA_041740815.1 Bacteroidales bacterium | reverse complement strand
GGTATGGATCCTGGGCGAGACACCCGGTAACCTCGACAGGGGAGGCACTGCCGGATCATTCATTGGTCTGCTTATGCTGGCAGCAGTCTATTCTGCCATCGGACTCTTTGCCTCCTCCCTGACCGGTAACCAGGTCATCGCCTTCATCATCGCAGCCGTCCTATCATTCATCATGTTCACAGGGTTTGACTCCATCGCCCTCTTTCCGGGCCTCTCATCAATCAGCGAGGAGGTGTCAGCGATGGGTATCAATGAACACTATAAGTCCATCAGCAGGGGAGTACTCGATATCCGCGATGTGGCATATTTTGTTTTTGTGACTGTGCTGTTCAACGAGGCCGCACGGATCTCTCTTCGCCGCAGCCCGCTTAAGAAACCGCTTGCTGTCATTGCTGCCACAGCAGTGGCATGCATTCTCATATCACTTGTGCACATTAGGGTGGACCTGACCGAAGACAGGCGCTTTACCCTTGCTGAACCGACAAGGAAAATTCTTAAGGAGCTCGACAGGGAGGTACAGGTAGATGTGTTTCTCGACGGAGAGATGCCTGTCGGCTTCAGGAAGCTGCGCCGCAGCGCCGCACAGTATCTTGATGAGTTCCGGATAAACTCTGGCAGGAAGATTTCCTATGACTTCATCAACCCGTCAGGTTCATCTGACCGTACCGAGAGAGAGAATTACCACAACCTTTTGATGAGCCGCGGACTGATGCCGGTGAATGTGATGGCCTCCGACGGCGAGGGAGGGAGAACACAGAAGAAAATATTCCCGTCGCTCACTGTCACATGCGGTGAGACGGTCATCCCTGTCAATTTCCTGAGGAACAACCCGTCACTTCCCGCCGAGACCAATCTTCTGCATTCAACGGAAGGACTCGAATATGAGATCATCCAGGCTATCTCCACCGCCACAGCCGATACAATACACACAGTGGCCTTCATCGAGGGACACGGGGAGCTGGAGGAGGTCTACGTGGCAGATCTTACTCTCGAACTTGCAAAATTCTTTAATGTTGACCGGGGTGTGATAGGCGGCAGGCCGGGCATCATTGACCAGTATTCCGCAATAATCATAGCAGCACCGGCGAAACAGTTTGATGAGAAGGATAAGTTCATCATAGACCAGTACATAATGAATGGTGGACGTGTCATGTGGCTGGCCGAGGAGGTGGCTGTGAACGCTGACAGCCTCACATCAGGATCGACGGTGGCACTCTATGAACCCCTGACATTCTCTGACATGCTATTCAGATACGGAGCCCGGATCAATCCTGTTATCATTCAGGATCTGGAGTGCATGCTCATCCCGCTTAAGGTGACGAACCCCGCCGGAGAGGCACAGTATGTCCCTGCTCCTTGGATCTATTACCCGTTGCTGCGGCCCTCGGAAGAGCATCCTGTAACGCGAAACCTCAACAGGGTCAAGGCTGAGTTTGCCGGTACGGTGGATACAGTTGGCCGTGACCCGGGAATTAAAAAGAGTGTTCTGCTTACCACCAGCGGCCAGACACGAACGGTGTCACCGCCTCTGGTGATCTCGCTCGATGAGGCTGATGAGCAACCCGCTGAAGAGATGTTCATTGCCGGAGCACTGCCTGTGGCGGTGCTGCTCGAGGGTACTTTCAGTTCTGTGTTCACCAACAGGATGACCGAGAGCATCATGGGAGCAGCAGGAAGAGAGATTGTCAAGGAGAGCAAACCGACGAAGATGATAGTGGTGGCTGACGGCGACATCATCAGGAACGAGGTCAGCTGGCAGGGAGGGGTGGCGGAGCCGCTGACACTGGGCCTCGACAGGTATACAATGCAGACCTTCGGCAACAAGGACTTCCTGGTCAATTGCATAAACTACCTCGTTAATGATAACGGACTCATTGAGATGCGTTCGCGGGAGATACAACCCAGGCTCCTCGGCCAGGCCCGGATAAAGAGCCAGAGAACCATGTGGCAGCTGGTGAATACGCTGGTGCCGGTGCTTATCATCATCCTCGCCGGAGTTGCCTATAACAGGCTGAAGCGGAGGCATTATATTTCAGTGAAATAAATTTGTTTGAGGGTAAGATAATTTTTTGTAATATTGATAAACCGGCTTCCAAAGCAGACAACTCACTAAATCAATGAGTTGCCGGTTAATATTGACGTAATTCGGGATAACTTAAAATAATGACAATATGAAATTTGTTGTATCAAGCACGGAACTGCTGGGTCATCTGCAGGCGATAAGCAGGGTGATCAGTTCAAAGAATACACTGCCAATCCTTGATAATTTTCTGTTCAACATCAGCGGCAATGACCTTGAGATAACGGCCTCCGACCTGGAGTCGACTCTCATCACCCGCATGAGGCTTGATAACATCACAGGAGGAGGAACTATCGCACTGCCTGCCAGGATACTGCTTGATACGCTGAAGGAGTTCTCCGAGCAGCCCCTTACGTTTGACATCAATCCTGATACGATGGCGGTTGTGATTAACTCCGAGAACGGCCGCTTCAGTATTGTCGGACAGAACGGCATCGATTTTCCGGTGCTGCCCGTCATCAAACAGGAGAAACGCTTCAGCTTCAATGTCGCAGCCGATGTGCTTCTTGCCGGCATTACCAGGACGCTTTTTGCCACTGCCGATGATGAACTCAGGCCGGTGATGGGGGGTATTCTCGTTGAGGCCTCCACGGGGAAGCTTACATTCGTAGCCTCCGATGCCCACAAGCTGGTCAGATACCAGAGGAGTGACGCCAAAGCCGATGACAGCGCCTCATTCATATTGCCGAAGAAACCCGCCTCGCTGCTGAAGAACATCCTCCCCAAAGAGAGCGGTGTAGTGTCAGTGGAGTTCGATGACCGTAACGCATTCTTCAATCTCTCGGATTACAAGGTTGTCTGCCGTCTGGTAGAGGGCAATTACCCGAACTACAACTCGGTGATCCCGAAGAACAACCCGCGCAAGGTACGTATTGACAGGCTGGAGTTATACAACATCCTCCGCCGGGTCTCCGTCTTCTCGAACCAGGCCAGCAACCTGGTGAAACTGCAGTTCACCCCCAACCAGATCACAGTCTCTGCACAGGATGTGGACTTCTCGATCTCGGCTTATGAACGTCATAAGTGCCTCTATGAAGGAGACGACATGGAGATAGGGTTCAAGTCGGTCTTCCTGATTGAGATACTCTCGAACATTGCATCACAGGATGTAATAATTGAGCTGGCAGACCCCACAAGGGCAGGTCTCTTCCTACCCGCTGAGACAGCAAATGAAGATGAGGACCTCCTCATGCTTCTGATGCCGATGATGATCAATACCTGAGACCGGATATGGAGCTTAACCTGAGAAAACCCCTGGTCGTCCTAGATCTTGAGACCACGGGGGTGAGCATCGCTTCTGACCGCATCGTCGAATTCTCCGCCCTGAAGGTTTCACCCGGAGGCGCTGAGGAGTGGCTGACCCTGAGAATCAATCCCGGCATACCTATCTCGCATGAGGCAACACGCGTACACGGCATCACCGATGCTGATGTGGCCAATGAACCCCACTTTAAGGATGTTGCAAAGAAGATTGCAGCTTTTGTGGAAGGATGCGACCTGGCAGGATTCAATTCAATGAAATTTGATATTCCCATCCTCTGCGAGGAGTTCCTGAGGGTTAATGTCGACTTCAACCCGGCACGCCACAGGTATGTTGACGTACAGGTAATCTTCCACAAGAAAGAGCAACGTACACTGGGGGCAGCATACAAGTTCTATTGCCAGAGGGATCTGGAGAACGCTCACAGCGCACAGGCTGATACTGCGGCCACCTATGAGATCCTGAAAGCCCAGCTCGACAGATACCCTGACCTGGAGAACGATATCGAGAAGCTCTCTTCGTTCAGCGCGTTCAATAACAATTGCGACCTGGCCGGCCGTATCGTCATGAACGAGCAGGGAACGGAGGTATTCAATTTCGGCAAGCACAAGGGCAAGCCTGTGGAGCAGGTACTGAAGGAGGAGCCTTCATACTATTCCTGGATGATGAACGGCGATTTCCCGCTGAACACAAAACAGGTGCTTACTGCCATCAAGCTGCGCTCATTCGGGAAAGCCTGATAACAGGATGAAAATAATCTGCGTTGGACTGAATTACAGGAAGCATGCGGCTGAGATGAACCGCCCGGTGCCGGCTGAGCCGATGGTTTTTCTCAAACC
>JBGSLG010000169.1:0-7100 GCA_041740815.1 Bacteroidales bacterium | reverse complement strand
GGAACTCTCTCAATAAAAAAAGGGTTTTGATTTATGGCGCTGGTGAACTTGGCTTCGTTGTGAAGCGGGTAGTCCTCAGTGACCCGCGCTACGGTTTTCATGTTTCCGGGTTCATTGATGACGACAAGAATCTACAGGGTAAAAAGATTAACGGGATCAACGTCTACGGTCCATCGGTGCTTTCGGCTGATTTTATCGAGAAGAATAATATCGAGAGTCTTATAATAGCAATTAAGGCTCTGAGCGTTGACAAGAAGAGCAGCATCATACGTAATTCTGTTAACCTCGGACTGGAGGTTCTTGATACTCCTGAGGTCGATAAGTGGTTGAGCGGACAGCTCAGAATGCCTCAGTTCAAGAGGGTTGACCTGGAGGACCTTCTGGGAAGAGATCCCATTAAGCTGAATATCAGTCTTATTAAGAAAGGCCTTGAGGGGAAGACTATAATGATTACAGGTGCCGCAGGATCAATCGGTTCCGAGATTGCACGGCAATTGACAAGCTTTCAGTGCGAGAAGGTGATACTGGTTGACCAGGCCGAGACGCCGCTGTTTTATGTTCAGAACGAGCTCAGGGAGAAATTCCTTGATATAAGGTTCCAGATCATTCCAGCAGATGTGACCAATGCTGCCAGGATGGATCAGATCTTCAACTCTTACAGACCTGATATCGTATTTCATGCCGCAGCCTACAAGCACGTCTCACTCATGGAGGAGAATCCTCATGAAGCCGTAAGGGTAAATGTTGGCGGGACACGGGTAGTCACGAACCTCGCAATTAAATACAAGGTGGAGAAGTTCGTTATGATCTCCACCGATAAGTCTGTTAACCCCTCAAGCGTGATGGGAGCCTCGAAACGTCTATGCGAAAAGGTGGTGCAGTCGGGTGCCAGGACTGAGGGTCATCAAACGCAGTTTATTATAACCCGGTTTGGAAATGTGATGGGCTCCAACGGCTCGGTGATCCCGATTTTTGCCAGGCAGATCGAGAACGGCGGACCGGTAACAGTAACCCATCCTGAGGTTTACAGGTATTTTATGACTATCCCCGAAGCCTGCCAGCTGGTGCTCGAGGCAGGATTCATGGGTCAGGGAGGCGAGATCTTCGTCTTCGATATGGGACAGCAGGTGAAGATAGCAGACCTCGCAAAGGCGATGATTAAACTTTCGGGATTTATTCCCGACAAGGACATCCAGATAGTATACACCGGTTTGCGGCCGGGAGAGAAGTTGTACGAGGAGTTGCTGACTGATTCGGAGCACACACTTCCTACCCATCATCCGAAGATAAAAAAGGCCCAGGTTGAGGAGATCAAAGTTAAGGCGGTATTGTCCAAAATAGATAACCTGCTGACCGATCTGTACTCTTATTCCAATGAGGAGGTTGTTCAGGTGATGAAGGATCTTATCCCGGAGTATCAGCCCACCAACGGTAAATTTAAGACAAAGCAAAAAACAGTGTAACACAGGGATAAATATGTGTTACTGTGGATAAATTAAAATCATGGACTTCAACGGAAAATGTTTACTGATCACCGGGGGAACCGGCTCCTTCGGCAATGCAGTTTTGCGCCGGTTTCTCAATACCGAAATACGTGAGATCAGGATTTTCAGTCGCGACGAGAAGAAGCAAGACGACATGCGGCAGTTTTATCAGAATCCGAAGATCAAGTACTTCATTGGCGATGTGCGCGACAGGAAGAGCATAGACAATGCGATGAAGGGCGTCGATTATGTCTTTCATGCCGCAGCGCTGAAGCAAGTTCCGTCATGCGAGTTCTTCCCGGCCGAGGCGGTCAGGACAAATGTTCTTGGTTGCGAGAACGTGCTCGATTCTGCCGAGTTTCACAAGGTTAAAAGGGTGATTGTACTGAGTACGGACAAGGCTGTATATCCGATCAATGCGATGGGCATGACCAAGGCGCTGAGCGAAAAGGTTATGGTGGCGAAGTCGCGAAACCTCAACGGTAGCGGCACTGTTTTCTGCGGGACAAGGTACGGGAACGTGATGGCCTCTCGAGGATCTGTTATTCCGCTTTTTGTGAAGCAGATGAAGCATAATCAGCCGATAACCGTTACGGATCCGAATATGACCAGGTTCATGATGAGTCTCGATAGCGCTGTTGAATTGGTTCTGTTCGCGTTTGAGCACGGCGAAAACGGCGATATTTTCGTGAAGAAATCGCCGGCAACAACCATTGAGAGTTTAGCGCTTGCCATCAAAGAATTATACCGCTCCTCGTCCGAGGTCAGGGTCATTGGTTCGCGCCACGGCGAGAAACTGTTTGAAACACTTGTCAATCGCGAGGAGATGGCAAAGGCAGAGGATATGGGCGATTACTTCAAGATCCCGGCTGACACGCGCGACCTGAACTACAACAAGTTTTTCACAGAGGGCACCGAGGCTGTCTCCCAGACTGACGAGTACACCTCGCACAATACGAAGCGATTGGATGTTGAGGAGACAAAAGAACTGCTGCTGACTCTGAGCTTTATTAGGCAGGACGTTCTTCATGACGGGCCGGATGAGGCGTACGAGCCATAATGGAGGGTCGGTTTCTGACCCTGAGATTTTCTATGGCCTCCGAA
Source organism: Bacteroidales bacterium (assembly GCA_041740815.1). Lineage (GTDB taxonomy): Bacteria > Bacteroidota > Bacteroidia > Bacteroidales > VadinHA17 > SR-FBR-E99. The sequence continues at coordinate 4,512 of JBGSLG010000169.1, read as the reverse complement.
GTGACCACAAGGAAGGCAGAGAAGATATAGTGTGCCTGGAGCACTTATAGGTAATGAGGTGTGTGAACCGACGGAATTGGTCTAAGAAAGTTGGGACTCTCATTGGAGTAGTTAACTTAATTTTTGCGAACGTGGGTAAAAATGTAACTGGACTGTTGGCACTGACTTTTTTCTTGATTGCCGGAACTGTCAGCGGGCAGGATAGCACCTACAATTTTACTGTCCAGACACTGGGTGGATACACAACCCCCGGGGTGGTTCCCTTCTGGTTAAGGTCGAACCAGTATGGGAGCATTCCTCTTGATGGCGCCTCACTTAGTTTTATCGGTGCAGCGCGTAAGGATTACGATTTATCCGGCGATAAACTTTTTGATTGGGGAGCCTCCTTTGAAGGTCGCGCGAATCTGGGGCAGGGATCAAACCTCACCCTTATTGAAGGCTACGGCAAGGTTCGCCTCGGAATTTTTGAATTGCGAGCAGGCCGTTCGAAGAAGATCACAGGTTTGTGTGACACAACCCTGACCTCAGGCTCATGGGCAATTTCAGGAACCAATCTGGGCATTCCGGAGGTCGAATTGTCTGTCCGGGAATTCTGGACACTGCCTATCCTGGGAGAGTTATTTGCTTTCAAGGGCAACTTTTCCCATGGGTGGATGGGAGATGTGCCGATGAGGAGATGGTTTGACGGAGGGGATACTGTCCTGATCGCGACCTATTTGCACCAGAAATCTTTTTACGGCCGTTTTGGCAAACCTGCATGGAGAGTAAAGCTTTATGGCGGCTTTAATCATCAGGTAGCCTGGGGAAATGAAGATGATTTTTACACCAGGGATTTTGAACTCTCACCAGTCTCCACCTTCCTTTATGTGTTAACAGGGAAACGTTACAACAGTGGCTTAATTGACCAGACCAGGCTAGGCAATCATCTGGGTTCAATTGATTTAGCTTTAGAATATTGCTTCAATAATTCAAGTCTTTTATTGTACCGTCAAAGTTTTTACGAGGGAGGGGCTCTTTCAAAGCTGGCAAACATTCAGGATGGCCTTAACGGGATTAGTCTTGTTAATAATAAGCAATCAGGGAATTCAATAAGATGGGACAAAGTGCTGTTTGAATTTCTTTATACCAAAAACCAGGCAGGTGAGACATGGTCTCAGGAATACGGTTCGCTTTATGAGAGTTATTTTAACCATGGAGAATATGTGGAAGGGTGGTCATATAAGGGAAATGTGCTGGGCTCACCGTTTATCAGTACTGTAAAGGAGGTTCGGGATGGCCTCCCTTCAGGCCCGGAAGAGTATTTCATCAATAACAGGGTTATCGCTTTCCATTTTGGGATTAAAGGGGCGATCAGAAGATTGAATTATTTTATTTTAACCTCATGGTCTAATAATTATGGTACCTATTGGACAACAGATGAAGAGCAATCGACAGGATTGCCTGATCCAGGGGCATATGGTATCTTTGGCACACAGAGACAATTATCAGCTCTGGTGGATTTTAACAGAGACATAAATAACCGATTGAATGTCGGCTTCATAGGAGCAATTGACGGTGGGAATCTTTTAAATAATTCATCGGGCTTTTTTATACGTACCTCATACAGATTCGATTTATAGTGAGATGATCAGATGATGTGTCTAGATGAGTAACTGGAAACTTTATAAGAGGAGTTTGTCCTAATCAGGGAATGATAAATATTGGCATTACCGGTCAGAACGGTTTTATAGGAACACATCTCTTTAATTATCTTAATATTCTTAAGGATGAAGTGCGGCTTGTCCCTTTTGTAGACCGGTTTTTTTCTGACCAGAATGATCTTGAGGAATTTGTTAAAAAGTGTGATGCAATTGTGCATCTGGCGGCACTCAACCGGCATAACGATCCTCAGATTATTTACGATACAAACATCGGGCTTGTAAAGCAGCTTATATCAGCACTTGAAAACACAGGCTCAAAGCCTCATATACTCTTTTCTTCATCAACCCAGGAGGAGAGGGATAATATCTTCGGTAAATCCAAACGTGAAGGGCGTCAGTTGTTAAGTCAGTGGGCTGAAAAAAACGGAGTACCATTTACTGGCATGGTTATTCCCAACGTCTTCGGACCGTTCGGGAATCCTTATTATAATTCTGTTGTTGCCACATTCTCACATCAGTTGACGCATGACGAACAGCCCCGGGTAGAGACTGATGCGCAGTTGAAACTGATTTATATAGGTGACCTTGTCAAGGTGGTCTGGTACCTGATCATGAACAGGGTGTCGGATGGAGATTTTAAGGTTTCACCGACAGATGAGGCCAAGGTTACAGAAATCCTTACTATTTTGCAAAGTTTTAAGGATCAGTATTTGGAGACCGGCATTGTCCCAAATCTTTCCGATCCTTTTGAAAGGAACCTTTTTAATACATTTGTATGCTACATAGACCAATCGAAAGTCTTTCCATATAAATTAAAGATCAATACTGACGAGCGAGGATCCTTTGTGGAGACCGTTAAACTTAACAGCGGAGGACAGATATCCTTCTCAACAACGAAACCCGGAGTAACACGTGGCAACCATTTTCACACGCGTAAAGCAGAACGGTTCGCAGTTATTAAGGGTAAGGCCCGGATACAACTACGTCGTATTGGCACGGACAAGGTTACTAATTTTGATTTGGATGGCACTGAGCCGGCATTTGTTGATATGCCCGTATGGCACACCCACAATATTACAAACATCGGATCAGAAGATTTGTATACAATTTTTTGGATAAGCGAGTTTTTTGATCCCAGAGATCCTGATACATTCTTTGAGAAGGTTTAAAAGCAATCCAGTCTTTCCATTCCGAAATATACGACAGAAAATATTTAGCCTGATAATGAACAGAAGCAAAATCAAAGTTTTAACAGTTGTTGGAACGAGGCCGGAGATAATCAGACTTTCGCGGGTGACGGCACTTCTTGATGAGCATGTCAATCATATAATTGCCCACACAGGTCAGAACTACGACTATGAGCTAAATGAAATTTTTTACAAGGACCTGGGACTACGTAAGCCTGACTTTTTCCTGAATGTCGATGTGTCATCACTTGAGGCATCGGTGGGTGATATAATCCGCAAATCGGGTGAGATTCTTCGCGCAGAGAAACCTGATGCCATTCTTGTTTTGGGTGACACTAACTCATGTCTCTCTGCATACATGGCAAAGAGGCTTCACATTCCGATCTTCCACATGGAAGCCGGCAACCGCTGTTTCGATTTCAACGTTCCGGAGGAGATAAACCGCAGGGTCATCGACCACATTGCGGATTTCAACCTTGTCTATACAGAACATGCGCGCCGTCACCTTATCTCTGAGGGTCTGCCGCATCGCCGCATTTACCTTACCGGATCCCCGATGTTTGAAGTGTTGAATTACTATAAGAATAAAATTGAGGCTTCGACAATTGCTAAAAATCTGAAACTTGAAAAGAATAAATATTTCGTTGTGTCTACGCACCGCGAAGAAAACGTTGATAATCCTGAAAACCTGCGTAGGATACTGTTTATATTGAACAGTCTTGCAGGGGATTACCAGGTGCCGGTTATTGTCTCGACCCATCCCCGAACTCATAAGCGTCTGGAGGCCATGAGTGATATTCAGATGGATCCGCATATAAGTTTTCTCAAACCCTTCGGTTTCACTGATTATGTAAATCTCCAAATGAATGCGCTATGCACAGTATCCGACAGCGGAACCATCAGCGAGGAATCGGCAATACTGAATTTTCCTGCTATTTCGCTGCGTAACTCCATGGAGCGGCCTGAAGCTCAGGATGCAGGTACAATTGTTCTTACAGGATTTAATCCGGATGTTGTGCTTAATTCGATGAAATTAGTAATTGATGAACATGGAAACAAAATTTCCAAACAAATACCGGCTGATTACCAAGTACCTGATACTTCATGGAGAGTGCTGAAGTTAATACATGGGTTGAGCTCCCTGTCAAACAGATGGAACGGAGTAATCCAATGAATAAATATCGGATAGAAGATATCCAAATTACCAAATACTTTATAAAGTAAATCTATGTGTAATTTTGTATTCTAATCCTTCCAATGATGAAAGTTAACCGCCCAATTTTCCTGATTTCCTTATCAATCATTCTGATATTGAGCTCGTGTGTCTCACGGAAGAAGCTTACCTATCTCCAGTATTCGGGCAATTCTGCTAATTACGAAATGCCTGATGGTGATATAATAGGTTCAGTGACTCCAGCTGCCTATAAGATTATGCCCTATGATAATCTATATATAAGGGTAATAACTCCGGATCCTCAATGGTCGGCATTGTTTAATTTAGATGTTGGCACAGCTGGTTTGACTCAGGAGAGCGCTGCCTTATCTGGTTATAATGTAGATGTTAATGGTAACATCGAAATACCTTTTGTCGGCAAAGTTGAAGTAGGGGGTAAAACACTCTCTGAAGTAAAAACAAACTTAGATTCTGTTTTCAAGAATTATGTGACTGATGCCGTGATAACAGT
>JBGSLG010000168.1:0-10249 GCA_041740815.1 Bacteroidales bacterium | reverse complement strand
TTCACTGGGTTACCCAGGACACCCTGAAAAATAAGTATTGCAGCAATCAATGCTATTACAATGGTTAGAGGTGCAAAAAGCGATTGCCATACACCGCTGGACGACTTGGAAGTTTTACTCATTTTAGTACTCTTTAGTTGGTTTAATTTTGAACAGTGGACAAAAATAATTATTATGAAATACTTTTACAATAGTAACAGTCAATTAGATGCAATTATAATAAAGAATTACGTTGCCGCTATTTTTCAAGTGTGGCATTATAAACTCTTCTTTTTGTTACAGTTACCTCAACTGTTTTGTAACCTTTAGCGCCAATGACCAGAATATCTGATGCTTCGGGCATGACGAACTTATACTCTCCTCTGGCATTGGTCCATGCTTCTGCTGCGGTATCCTTTACCCTGACTGAAGCGCCGGGGATAGGCTCGCCTGCCGAATCAGCAATAACGCCTGTGATCTCATTCGGATGGGCCTTTGGAATAGCGCTCTTCTGGAGCTGGGAGATGTACTGGATGGTCGATTTCGCAGCCTCATTACCTGGTTCAATGGCCAGTATCCTGTTGTTTTCTTCAACGGCCTTGGAATAGTCTCCCATGGTCATGTACATGGTGCTGAGCGAGCCGTGAGCCTTCAAGGCATATTCAGGTGCCAGATTCATCATCCTGTTGTAGTAGGCTTTTGCCTCATCATACCTCTTGTCCTGGAGTGCCTCATAACCCAGGTATCTGAGAGCGTCATAGATCTCCTTCACATACTTGACAGAGTCTGTCGAAGCCTGTTTGAGGAGAGCCTGGAATTTCGGTTTCGCCAGTCCCAGTTCTGAATCCGGATCCTTGGCAGATGCCGTATTGGCCATCCAGAGGTAACCCTGCAGGTTGTCAGGGTATTTGGCAACCATCTTGCCGAAGATCTCATCAGCCTTGTCAAATGACTTGGCCTGATAGTATGCCCTTCCTACCTGGATGAAGTCGTTTTCACCGTCTTTTCCCTTCTCGAGCAGGCGCGACCATGTGGCCGCTGCATCGGCATACCTGCGTGCACCGTACTGAACCGTTCCCTTTTCATAGATAAGGTTCAGATCCTCCTCCTCCGTGAAGTAGATGGCCTTCTCATACGCCTCGAAGGCTTTGTTGAGTTCTGTTTCTGCCTGGGCTATCTTTGCCTTGTCGGCATCTACCTTTGCCTGCAGGGCATCAATGTCAGTCTTGGCCTTTTCTTTTGCCGGGCTCTTCAGTGTGGCATACTTGGCCTGCATCTTGCTCAGCTCACCGGCATCGTTGTCAGCATCGATTACCATCTTGCTGAAGTTCTGATTCTTTCTTGCAAGAATCCTTGAGTAATATATATAGTCCTTCTTAATGATGCGGTCCGCATCCAGGTTGGCAAAGAGCCTGTCCATATACTGAGCTGCTAGGTCAAAATTACCCTCTTCATAAGCAGAATATCCTGCGATACGGTTCATGTAAGTCCTGGAGTTGTCAACAGCAAATATCTCCTCCACATTCTTTATGACCTCCTCATATTCCTTGGAATAGAACAGTGCGTTGACATACCTGATCTTGGCAGGGATGTTGCCCTGTGTCAGCTCAAGGTATTTCTCAAAGTACTTCCTGGAATCGGTGAAGCGGCCTGCCATTGAATAAAGCTGACCCAGTTCCCTGTATGCAGGGGCATAGTTCTGGTCAAGTGCAATGGCCTGTTCATAGTAGGGGATTGCAGCCATCAGGTTGCGGCCCTTGACATAGATGCTGCCTATTTTCATGTTGGCCGCTGGCGACTGCAGATTCCAGTCCTGTGCCAGGTTGTAGTTCTTGATCGCCTTTGATCCGTCATTCACAAGAATGTAGATATCACCGGCAATTATATAAACTTCGCTGTTCCTCGGGTCAATCTTCAGAGCGTGCCTGATGAACGGAAGTGCCTTGCTTGTGTCAACCTGCTCGAAGCGGATATATGACTCGGCAATTTTTGCCAGCGTATATGCATAGTTCTTCGGATTCTCGATCTTGGTGACTTTTTTATACGGAGGAAGGAGGCTGTTGGCTTTAGCCCTCATCTCTTCAGCTTTTGCGTCATTACCTTTATAGAAGGCTACCTTGGCAAGCCCCACATAGTTGATGGGATCGTTGATATTGGCGGCAATGCCCTTGTTGAATATATCTTCAGCTTCCTTGGCTGCAACTGTCAGTGAGTTGGAGATAGTATCGGCAAAATAGTTCAGCAGGGTGTTTTCCCCGTAATGATAAAAATTGAGGCTGTTTGCCGGCTCACTCTTGATAAGTTGCTGTAACAGTGCATCTGCTTTGTCATACTGTTCGTTCTTTGTAAATGTAATGGCATCCTGGAGTGTCTGAGCCTTCAGTCCGGTGCCGAAAAACATGCAGAAAACAACTGCTGGCAGCAACGCCAGTTTAAAACTTCTTTTAATCATCGTTATCAATTTTTAGTTACTCATTTTTTACCTGTATAATCCTGATCGGCATTGTTGCGGGTACAAGTCCCGACTTAAGTATTATTCTCTGTCCTTTTTCTCCTGCTACAAAACTTACAAATCCCGAGCCAAGTCCTGAAAACGACTCTCTCGAGTGCATATTGACCTCTCTTACAAATGGATACGATTTATCGTAAATTGAGCCCTGTTCAGGAAGAAAGTATGATGACTCACTAAGATAAGGTTGTGAAACCGCTGCCACCTTGATCTTGCTGAGAAAGCTGAAGCTGAGAGAATCATCCATGTCACTTATCCAGTTTACACTGACAATACCCAGGGCTCCCGGGCTCTTCGAGACATAATCTATCACCTCAGTGTTGCTGTTAACTGCATAGAAGTTCGGTGCAAGCTGCTGCGGAAGTTCAAATTTCTCCCTGAAGTACCTGATATTGCCCGAGCGGACGTTATCAAAGACAATACTTATGGGGCCCAGCTTCGACTTTGGGTTGAGCTGGTTCCAGTCGGTAACCTTTCCGGTAAAGATCTCCTTTACTTCATTATAAGTCAGCAGAGAGTCAATATTTCCCGGGTTAAGTACCAGGGCAAGGGCGTCCCAGGCGACAACAGTTGTGCGTACTACAGTCTGCAGATCAAGCAGGGTCTCCCTTTGAGCGTCTGAGGGGGCCCATGATGATACAATGACCTTCACGGAGTCATTGAGAAAATACGCCACGAGTTCATTTTCCGGTTTATAGACAGGCTTTACAAATGCATTCTTGTAAAAAGTGGTAAAGGTTGCCACCTCGGCATCTACAATTGGCTGAAATGACTCGTCAGCCCCTATTCTGATATTACCAATGGTTGGTGTCTCGCCAAGGTTGATTGTTCCCTTGTTTTTGCAGGCGTTAAACGCAAACGCAGTGATTATCAAGATAGCACCCGCGATTACTGCGATTTTATATTTAAATATGATTTCCATCCTTCCCGCTTTTCAACTAACTATGAGCCACAATATTAATAAATATCTCTCAATTTTGCCTTCTGCTCTTGTGTTAATTTTGCATCATGACGTACAAAAGATAGGATGCAAAGGGTGTGCCATAATAACTAATGACCGCAAAGGGGCCTCCTTACCCTTCAGGCAGGCCTCTGTTTCTTTACTCATCATCCCCGGAAAAAAAACTCTCCTTTATCTTTTCGTATGATGTAAAAACCCTGTACAGGGCGTATATGAAGAGAGGAGTGGAAATTACAATCCTAAGGGCTTTATCAATATCAAACAGGTCGGTGGTCAAAATAAATAATGCAAGACCGAAGTAGAAGACAACCATTACCGTTCCGAAGATGGCAAAGACCTTTTCATACATTTTACTGCTGCTGCTCATCACAATAATTTTAAGATCAGCAAATATATAATTTATTCCTTTTTTATGGTGCTTCTTTGTCAGTCAATAACATATAAAAAAAGAGAGCCGCATCAGGCGGCTCTCTTAATTCTACAGTACTGTTTTATTTTGTTGCATTCTCGAGTCTTTTCATGATAGAGAAGATGAATGCGGCAGAGACTAAGCAGCAGACGATGAAGACAGCCCATAGCTCCCAAAGTTCGACCTTGTCCCAGAGCTTGGTACCTACGAACAGAAGCTTGTTGCCCACTGCGGTAGCAAGCAGCCAGCCGGCCTGCATCATACCCTGGAAGCGTGACGGAGCAACCTTTGATACAAATGAGAGGCCCATCGGGCTTAGGAAGAGTTCAGCAACCGTAAGGATCAGGTAACTGCTTATAAGCCAGTAGGGGCTTACCCTCAGTGCCTCGGCCACCGGAGATCCTTCAAGTGATAAGGGTGAAGGAAGTTTCACTGATGAAAGCAGGACGACGATGAAGCCGATAGCTGCAATGATCATTCCGATTCCGATTTTCTTGGGTGTAGAGGGCTCGATATTTTTCTTATTTAGCCAGGCAAAAACACCCATTACCGGGAATGTGAGAGCCACTATGAATAGCGGGTTGAACGACTGGAATACCTCAGGTTCGATTGAATTAAGGGCGTCGGCTTTTGTGACAAAGAGGTAGGCTGCCACAAAGGCTGCTACAAACAGTGCACCCCCGACGAGTCTTACAGGCAGCTCCAAATTCTTTTTGATAAGCATCACCAGACCGGCAATCGAGCCAATCACTGCAAGCATTGACGGAAGGGTGAAGAACAGGTTTGTGAACGGGTCTACCTGCTTGACTGTGTAATCCCTCGCAAAAAGCGTGAGCGTAAGTCCGTTCTGGTGGAATGACATCCAGAAGAAGACAACCACAATAAATACAAGGATCAGCGATGAGACACGGGCGTATTCATCTTTCTTGGCGGTTGTAAGCATCCAGGTTATAAACCCGGCGAAGAGTCCAAATGCCAGAGCGGAGAGCAAGTCAACGACAAAATGGAATCCTGTTGCGAAGATGCCCATTGCAATCAGTGCATAAATAAGGGGCCTGAGTTCAAACTCCAGTGAAGTAGCTGAACCGTCCGTGGACTTGGCAGGTTTTTCCTTGTTCGGCAGCATCCTGTTGAAGAAGATATAAACCAGCAGTGAGATAACCATGGCACCTGCTGCTATGCCAAATGCATAGTTGTAACCCCTCGAGAATACATCAAGGTAATTATTAGCGAAAGCGCCTAAGTCGGTTACCGGGCCGGCAAGATTAACCTTATCGGCAAGAACCTGGAATTCATCAAGCTTGATTGTGTCGGTCAGAAGACCGTTATTGTACTGGTGGCAAAGCGCCGGAAGGCTGCCGTCATGTGCGAAACCGTTGGTTTTAAGCCACCAGTTCCTGATGCCGTTGGCAGCGAAAGGGGCAAAGAATGCACCTACGTTAATACCCATGTAAAAGATCATGAAGGCAGTATCCCTCAGTTTTGAATACTGCGGATTGTCATACATCTGTCCCACAACAGCCTGGAGGTTGCCTTTGAAAAGGCCGTTACCGAAGGCAATCGTAAAAAGGGCAATCACAGTAAAAGTAAGCGACATGCCTGGCACTGCCATAAGTACATAGCCCGCAAACATGATAAAAATACCAAACAAAATAATCGTCTTGTATTTTCTGGTAGCATCTGCCAGGATTCCGCCTACGAGGGCAAGAGCATAGATGCTGAAGTAAAATGCGCTGTAAATTTCTCCTGCTTTTTCAGCAGCCAGGCCGTACTTGGCCTGAAGGAATAGTACCAGGATCGCCATCATGGTATAGAAGCCGAAGCGTTCTCCCATATTGGCGAAGAAGGCAACCAGCAGTCCTTTTGGATGATTCTTGAGCATAATTTTCTTTATTAAGTAGGTTAGATTTATTCTGACGGAGACAAATATATTAATCTTTTTAATTTGAAGTCATTGCATTATATCATCAGGTCAATATTTTTGCAATGATATTTTTTACATTTGTACTTTTCGGACCTATCGGAAACATATGAAGATTTTCACATCCTCTCAGATCAGGGAGATCGATGCTGCTACCATACGCCTTGAACCGGTTACTCCGGCGGGTCTCATGGAGCGTGCTGCAACAACTCTTTTTCAGTTATTGAAGGACACTGTTCCTCCGGAGAAAAAGATTAATGTATTTGCCGGACCGGGCAACAACGGGGGTGACGGACTTGTTGTAGCCAGGCTTCTTCGCGAGGAGGGCTGGCTGGTAAGGGTATTCATTGTTGAATCGGGCTCAGCGCACAGCAGTGAGTTCAGGATGAATGCAGACCGCCTTGAGAGGGCAGGAGTCTCTCCGCTCACCCTGGCTGATCCGGAGCTTTTTCCCGTTATCGGCCGCGATGAGGTGATCATCGATGCCATTTTCGGGACAGGGCTCAGCAAGCCGCCGGCAGGTGTGGCTGCAGCTGTAATTAAAAGAATGAATCTTACAGGAGCCTATATAATATCGGTGGATATTCCGTCGGGGCTCTTTGGGGAAGATAACACCGGTGCCGACCGTGACAGGATTGTAAAGGCCTCACAGACAATTACTTTCCAGTTTCCGAAGCTAGCCTTCATGTTTGCCGGCAATGATGAACAGGCTGGCAAGTGGGAGGTGGTAGACATCGGTCTTCACAGTGAGACTGTCTCTTCGATGCCCTCAGCCTATCATTATATTATGAGGGAGACTGTCAGGCCCCTGCTTCAGAAGAGGAGGAAGTTTGACCATAAGGGCACCTTCGGTCATGCGCTTATCATGGCCGGCAGTTACGGCAAGGCCGGCGCAGCCATCCTTGCCGCCGGTGCTGCGTTGCGTACCGGCGCCGGCCTGGTTACTGTTCATACCCCTGCATCTGCGGTGATGGCCCTGCAGGCCGCATTGCCGGAGGCGATGGTCTCGCCCGACCAGGGTACGGGGAACATTACCGGCCTGCCTGACCTCACACCCTACGACGCCGCCGGTGTTGGGCCGGGACTGGGTACTGACCCTGACACTGCCGCGGTAATAATGAAATTGCTCGAGACAACCACCATACCACTGGTCCTTGATGCAGATGCTCTGAACATATTGGCACAACATAAGGAGATGCTCAGTCTGCTGCCTCCCCGTACCGTTCTGACACCCCATCCGGGGGAGTTCCGGCGACTTACCGGGAGCGAAAGCACTGACTACCGGCTCATGGAAGAGCAGAGGGCCTTCGCGGTAAAATATAACTGTATAGTAGTCCTGAAGGGTGCCCATACATCCGTTGCAGTGCCGGAAGGGGAGGTGTACTTCAACAGCACCGGCAACCCGGGCATGGCAACAGGTGGAAGCGGGGATGTCCTTACAGGAATGATTGCATCACTGCTGGCCCAGGGTTACGACCCGGCCGATGCTGCCGTGGCGGGGGTGTACCTGCACGGACTGGCGGGCGACGTGGCCCTGCGAATACACTCGGAAGAATCAGTAATTGCAGGGGATATCCTGATGAATATCGGCAGAGCCTTCCGGGAGACACACTTTAACAGCCTCAGCATGTATCTTTAAAACGACGAGATGAAAAGAATTGTATTCCTTATTATTCCGGCCCTGCTGGCCGTTACCGGTGGTTGTGCAAACTTCCGTGTGAACAGCGCCAGTGACATTGTAGTCCTGCCTCTTGGCGGTGAAGTGAGGGTGACCGAGGGCAGCATTGTCTACGCACTTCCTCTGACAGTGCTGGAGATAGATGTAACTGCCGAGAAAATAACCGGCGTGCCGGGCCCGTACGCTGCCTATGCAAATGAGATGATAGGGCTCGATAAGGTCATTACTTCGGGGTATGAATCATGGAGGCTCACGGGGGTTAATCTTAAAACAATAGAGGAGCTTGATCCTGAACAGTTTTATGTAATCCAGGGCACCTCCCTGATGCAAACCAATGTTCTTGCGTTGAAGGAGAGCGGGCTCGTATTGGATATCAATCCTGATATCTATTCCCGGTCAGGACACTCTCATCTCGGACAGGAGACCGCAGACCGTGACATGCTCTTCCCTGACAGGGGCGCCTACGAGTATGTCTCCACAAAGACAGACACCGCATACAGGGTGGTGAAGGCTGATACGGCTTTTATCCGAATACCTTACCTGGTCCAGAGAAAGAAAGGCATGACCGTTGCGGAGGAGGCAAGAGAAGCAGCTGACAGGCTGCTCGAGCTTCGCGAGGGGAGGCATATGATCCTGACGGGTGAGACGAACATCTTTCCCCAGGACCCTGCTGCAATCAGGGAGATTAACCGGCTCGAGCGCGAATACACAGCTCTCTTTGCCGGCAAGACCCGGGCTGAAGAAAAACATTTCCGCATATGGCTCGCGCCGGATCTTTCAATGACGGGAGCTAAGAGGCCACTCTTCAGCTTCTCGGAGACGGAAGGAGTATTGCCTGCAGACGATGCGGGTGGCATTGACATATATATTGAGATGACACCGTCAGGCAAGACCAGGGAGCTGAAACTGGTTGTGAGGCCGGTCTCCTCGTCGAAGGATCTGGAAGGCAGCGACAGGCTTTATTATAGGGTACCAGACGTTGCAGAGATAAGAGTAAGTGCAGGAGATGAGATACTCTGCACTGCTCGCAAGCTGGTTTACCAGTTCGGCAATACCGTGACTCTGCCGGCAAATTTTATAATCGGGCAATAGGCAGTAGGCAGTAGGCAATAGTGATGACCATAGACTTCAGTCTACAGTCCTCAGTCTTCAGTCCTCAGTCTTCAGTCTTCAGTCTTCAAAAATCAGTTTGTATTGACCCCCATAAAACTGGACTAATTTCCTAATGAGTTAATACTGGTATTTCAAAGTTACTATTTTTGTTTACCACTAAAAAATCTTCATGGGAGGAGCTGATTCCCGCAAAGGGATGAGGCTTCTCTCTGAAGAAAAATATTTCTTTATTTTTTCTATCCTTTTTAATTCCTACAATACCTGATTTCCAGAGCTCAAGGAACTGCTTGGGAGGATAATAAAGCAGCGATTTCATTACCCTGGTATTGTTATAGGCAAAGTAAAACTCATTGAAGATCTGCCTGGCGTGGGCAACATCACGGAAGACATTTTTACTACAGACCAGTCGTGTCACAGTACTGTGGAAGGACTCTATATGGGCATTTTGCTGAGGGGTACCAGGATTAATAAATTCATGTTTTAATCCAATAGCATCCAGTGCACTGGCAAGTACTTTTGCGATAAACTGGGGTCCATTGTCAGTCCTTATCATAATCTTGGTGTACTGATCAATATTTTCTCTTACAACAGGATGATTGATAAGTGCCATTACCAGGTCTTTAATTTGTTGGCCAGTCATGGTGTAACGGAGGTCCCAAACAGTAGCATAACGACAAAAGGTACATAAGAAGGTAATAAGAAAAGCATTCCTGTTCTGCTCATGTATGTAGACATATTTAATATCTGCCTCTATCGTTTTAAAAGGGCCATCCAGAGGAGGAACGGTGTAACTGATAAATACTTTGTTCAAAGACTCCGTTTTTATAGTTTGGGGATGTAACAGGTGATTGTCCTTCATCAGGCGCTTAACCTTCTTGTGATTAATCAGATATCCTTTGCGTTTGAGCAGTTCTGACGATACCTTATAGCCATAATCATGATATTCAGGAGATATGAGGTTCAGTATCTCCTCAACAACAGCATCATTAGTCACCATGCCTTCCCCATGCTTAAAAGTATGAGTTGATGGTCTCTTGCCCTTGGGCTTACCATTAGGCCGATAATAGTAGGTGCTCTTTCTGATACCTGCTATTGCAACTGCATCAGACACGTTAAGCCCTTTACCAACATACCGGCACACTATTTCTCTTTTTTCTCCCACAGAGCACGCTTTTTTTTTAAAAGCTCGTCCTTCATTTTGGACTCAAGCTCCCTCTCTGCCAATAGCTCTTTAAGAAGTCTGTTCTCCTTTTCCAGGCGTTTTAACTCACCGCTGATGTTCTTGACTCTTCGATCTTCCAATCCGTCAAGGCCATGGGCATTATACCTGTCCAGCCAATCATAATACTGACCTTTGGAAAGATTGTATTTGCGGCATCCCGCGTTGACACCAAGGCTCTGGATGTCCAGCAGGATCTTCTCCTTCTCTTGAGGAGTTCTCTTGTGATGCTCCTTTTTCATTAACATAAAAGTACTTTTTTAATTAGTACTTTTAGTCCAACTTCTTAGGGGCGCAAGACAAGTTAATCAGGTATTTATGTCAGTGCCTGAAATACGTTGACCGTAAAAACGGTAAACAGTATGACAAATGTAGGCTATTTTGATTGGGAAAGGAAGCCCAAAGATCAGAGACACTTCAGTGATGACTTCAAGAAATCGAAAGTCAGGGAATTAGAGAA
>JBGSLG010000167.1:0-10875 GCA_041740815.1 Bacteroidales bacterium | reverse complement strand
AAAAGTCATGGCAGGCTCTGACAAAGAAAGATCAGGCAGTTACCACGAGGTTGTGAGTGAGAATGGCGGCAATATCTTGAAATGTAATGTTGTAACCTTCGTTCCTGAGCGAGGTTACAAACTCACCATGGGGGCGGTACTTGCGGTAATCGGGTTCGCGGGAGGGGTGACTGAGGTACCTCCCGAAGATTGAGGGGTCACCGGCCAGGTTGAGTACAGCATGATAGACAAGGCGATTCTCGCGGCGGTGCATTGATGAACCAAGAATTTTCCTGTGCCCGATTGTGATGTCCGAAATACCCCTGGTACCGTAATTTTTAACACCGAGATCCGAAAGAACATCGAGTATTCTCCCGTTGACCTCCATGAAAAAATCCTTTGAACGGGCCATCTCCCGGAATTCACGGGCAACTGTGATAACAGCCATCTGCGGCGTTAGTATGACCGCTTCGCCGCCGGTCGGTCGCTTCGTCACCGGTATGCCGTCAGACAATACATTTTTTGTTATCAGAGATCTCTCCGGCGTGTTGCTCTGTCCAAGGACAATGACCGTCTCCGCGGGCTGCCACACCAGCATTTCATCGCCCGTTCCGTTGAAGATAACGGCATCGGGCAGGTCATATGGTCTCACTTCCACCGGCATGCTGCAAAAGTTTCAGGCTTTATGCACAGGCTTGCCGATGGCGTCGGAACCTGCCTCAAGGAAGACCTCCGAGATTGTCGGGTGGGCATGCATTGTATGTGCCACATCCCACACCGTGCTCTCCACGGCCATGTATGCCGCTGCCTCGCTGATGAGGTCAGTGGCGTTGTGGGCAATGATCTGAACGCCCAGCACCTCACCGTACTTAGGCTCCGAAATAATCCGCAAGACACCCTCGGTCTGGCCTTCGGTCAGCGCCTTGCCGTTGGCTGATAGCGGAAACTCGTTAACCTTATATTCAACGCCCTCCGCACTAAGCTGCTGCTCAGTCCGGCCAATCTGTGCAATCTCCGGATCAGTATAGATTGTCAGCGGAACACGTTCGGTTTCCATCGTCTCTGTGATGCCCAGTATGTGATTCACTGCTGCCATAGCCTGTGCCGAAGCAGCGTGGGCATATATGCTTCTGCCGTTGACGTCGCCGACGGCATAGACGCCCTTAACGCTTGTCATGAAATGCTCATCGGTTACATAAAAACTTTCATTTGCCTCAGGCTTCAGCGATCCCACCGGTTTGATTCCCTTGCGGGGCATGCAGTTCACAACACCTTCATATTCATCAAGTTTGAGCGAATCATAGCCGGCAGTGCCTTCTATAACTTTTATCTTAAGAGAATCAAGTCTGCGGCTGATGTATGTATTAAGATAATCGTCCAGCGCCGGGAAGACCTTATCAGCCGTCTTTAGCAGCGTAACATCCTTGCCTATGAGTGCGAGCATCTGTGAGATCTCCGCCGCCACAGGGCCTTCGCCAACAACAAGCAGTTTGCCGGGTATCTCCTTCATTGAGAAGAAATTTTCGAGGTTGAGGATCTTTTTCTCAATCACCTTGAAAGGCAACGGTCTTGGATATGATCCTGTAGCGATGATGATATTCTTCGTCGTAAGCTTGCGGTTGTCTACGACCACCGTATCGGCCGCCTCGACAGAAGCAGTGCCGATGATTGTCTCCACGTTATTCTTCTTCAGAAGGTATTCAACTCCTTTGGTCAGCCTCCTGACTATGCGTTCGGAGCGCTTGACTCCCTTCTCCCAACTGAATGTCAGCTTCCTGGGATCGAGGCCTTCCACTCCGAAGTCGGCCGCCATACCCAGCCTGGAGAAGTATTTGGCACTCTCAAGCATCGCTTTGGAGGGGATGCATCCCCAGTTAAGGCACATCCCGCCCACATGCTTCTTCTCGATCACGGCAGTCTTCAGTCCTGCCTGCCCCGCCCTGATGGCGGCCACATAACCTGCCGGTCCGGCACCAATAATGATCAGATCGTAGTCCATCATCCTCTCCTTGTCTTCTTTTTTATTGTCTCATTATGAGCGAAAGCGGATCAGCAACGCCTGCCGCCACATCATTCAGGAACTCTGTTGCCTCGGCTCCGTCAACCACCCTGTGGTCTACTGAGAGCGACAGTGGCATCACATTCCCGACCTTTATCTCACCGGCAGCCACCACTGGCTGCTGGTTGATACGTCCAATGCCCAGGATGCCTACCTGCGGGTAGTTGATCACCGGCACGCCGAACCATCCACCCAGTGCACCGTAATTGGTGATGGTGAAGGTACCGTCCTTCATGTCGTCAAGCGTCAGCTTCCTTTCACGTGACTTAACGGCTATCTCAGCCACTGCCCTGCTCAGCTCCTTCACAGACAGTTTGTCAGCGTCACGTATCACCGGAACCACCAGTCCCTCTTCAGTACTTACAGCGATCCCGATATTATAATAGTTCTTGTAGATGATATTACCTTTTTCGAAGTCCATCTCCGAGTTAAGCTCCGGATGACGCTTCAGGGCCGCCACAACCGCTTTGATGATGAACGGCAGGTAAGTAAGACTGATATCCTCCTTCTTGTACTCCTCCCTGTATCTTGCCCTGGCTTCAACAAGTGCTGATACCTCAGGTTCCTCGAAGAGAGTCATGTGTGCAGTGCTCTGTTTGGAGCGCAGCATGTTTTTGGCTATCGACTTACGCATCTGGGTCATAGGCTTGATTTCCACAAGCTCACCCGATGCTGCTGCTGCCGTTGATGCAGGTCTCGCGGCCACGCTTCTTGCCGAAGGTGCCGGGGCATGGAAGTTCTGTATGTCGCTCTTCATCACCCTTCCTGCAGGACCCGTTCCTGTCACCTGGTTTATGTCGATGTTCATCTCGCGTGCCATTGCGCGCGCTACCGGTGTTGCCAGAGCCTTGCGCATGGAAGCAGGTGATGCGGCAGGTTTGGCCTCGGTGCCCTCATCGCTTGCAGGGAGGTATGCATTGTTGGAGGCCACCTCGAGGGTGCCGACCACGCCTGCGCCCATTTCTTCAATAGGCTCCACCTCCATAGCAGTTGGCTGAGTGACAGCCTCAATTGCAGCCTTAGATGAGGTTTCAGCGGCTGCCTCACCGGCGATGTCCAGCTCAACGAGGGTCTCACCCACATGGATTGTCTCGCCGACCTTACCGTAGCGCGCAGCGATCACACCTTCACGCGGTGAGGGAATATCAGCCACAACCTTATCGGTCTCCATCTTCACAAGCGGCTGTCCCACCTTAACGGCATTTCCCTTATCAACATACCATTCAAGAATTATGCCCTCAGTTAAACCTTCACCTATGTCCGGGAATTTGAAAATATATCTCATTAGTTCAGAATTTTATTGTTCTCTCAATCTCGTAGAAGATCTTATCCGGTGTGATCAGATAATGATGCTCACCCTGGGGATAAGGCACAATCACATCAAACGCTGCGACTCTCTTAGGTGGTGCTTCAAGCCAGAGGAAAGCCTCCTCGTTTGCGATTGCCATGATTTCAGAGCCCACACCGAAGCTGCGCGGTTCCTCGCCGACAAATATCAGGCGGCCCGTCTTCTTTACCGATGCTATTATTGTCTCCTTGTCGAGCGGATAGATAGTACGAAGGTCAATCAGCTCCACGGAATACCCTGCCTCTTTTGTCATAACAATTGCCTTCTGCACCTCGCGTATCATGGCACCGTAGGCCACAACAGTCACGTCTGTTCCCTGTGTAAGGACCTTCGCCTTGCCAATCGGAACCGAGAACTTCTCCTCGCTGACCTCCTGCTTGATAGCCCTGTAAATGCGCTTCGGTTCAAGGAAGAGCACCGGATCCTCACTCTCAATTGCTGAAATAAGGAGCCCCTTGGCGTCATGGGGTGTTGATGGAACAACAACCTTCAGCCCGGGGATGTGCGCAAACATTGCCTCCATGCTCTCCGAGTGGTGCTCAAGAGCATTTATTCCGCCGCCGTAAGGAAGGCGAATCACTATGGGCATCTTATACTTGCCGCGTGAGCGGTTGTGCATACGCGTAATGTGTGATATTATCTGGTTGAAGGCCGGGTAGATGAATCCGCAGAACTGCATCTCTATTACAGGACGCAGTCCGGCTGCGGCCATACCCACTGCAGTACCGGCTATCCCCGACTCAGCCAGCGGTGAGTCGAAGACCCTTTCAACACCGTGTTTTTTCTGTAACCCTTCAGTGACCCTGAAGACACCACCCTCGAAGCCGGCATCCTCTCCGTAGACAACGACGTTCTTATCCTCAGAAAGTTTGATATCAAGAGCATCATTGAGGGCATTGACTATATTCATTGCTTTCATTTGCGTGCGTTTTTCCATTGTAAGAATTTTTCATGTTCAATCTGCTGGTTCCGGAGGTCCTGAGGCATCTCTGCATAGGTATATTTGAAGGCATCCTCAAGCGGATAATTTATGTTCTTCTCAACCTCCATGAAGATGCGGTCGATCTCCTTTTTATATTCCTCGGTTATCCTCTCCTCTTCAGCGTCAGACCACAGCTTCTTCTTCTCCAGGAACATCTTCATGCGGCGCAGCGGATCTTTTTTGTCCCAAAGCTTTTCCTCCTCGGTAGTACGGTATTTGGTGGGGTCATCGGAGGTTGTGTGTGCACCCTTGCGATAGGTCACAGCCTCAATAAGAACAGCCTGGCTCTCCTTGCGAACAAAATCATGAGCGTACCTGAAGGCAGCGATCATGGCGAAGATGTCGTTTCCATCGACCTTAAGGCCTTTGATTCCGTATGCTTTTGACTTAATGGCGATGTTCAGACTGGCTGTCTGCATCTTAACGGGAACGGAGATGGCGTACTGGTTATTCTGTACCACGAATATAACCGGCACCTTCCATACACCTGCGAAGTTGAGGGCCTCGTGGAAGTCGCCCTCTGATGTGCCGCCGTCACCAACGAAGGCCATCGCCACCTCATCCTTTTTCTGGTACTTGATGGCGTATCCTATTCCGGCACCGTGCAGCAACTGTGAGGCAATAGGCACGGACATGGGAAGCATGTGATTTGCTTCTTCAAACTTAAACGCGTCTTCATGACCCATGGCATAGAGGAAAACCTCCTTTACCGAAACACCCTTGGCCAGCCAGGCGCCCAGTTCACGGAAGGCGGGAGCAAGCCAGTCATCTTTCCTGAGGACAGTTCCGGCTGCAACGCCAATGGCCTCCTGGCCGTAGTTTGGGGGATAGGTGTAGACACGTCCCTGTCTCTGGTATGAGACAATCATGAAATCGAAGGTCCGTACAAACAGCATATCCTTGTATAACTTTACCATCTCATCGTCAGAGAGTTGGGGCATCAGTTCCTTGCTGATCACCTTTCCGTTGTTGTCAATGATCTGCAGCATTTTATCATCTGCAGGGTCAAATTGGTCGAACATTTTTTTTTTGTTTAACGTTTCTTGAATGAAAGACAAACAAACCTCGAATTTGTTCAAAATCGCTGCCGGAAGATTATCTAATGTGAAGAAATGTTAAGAAGCATAAATCCTCCGTTTAATTTGTTTTAAATTAGCAAGATGATTATGCAATCAGTTAACCCTAACCTTAACGTCATGAAGAACCTTATCAAAGTAATGTTGATCATAACCCTTATTGCAGCCGTTTCCTGCCAGAAGAAGGCAGGAGATGAGCTGACGCTTCCGTTTGAGAAGTATGAGCTTGACAACGGACTGAATGTCATCCTGCACGAAGACAAGTCAGACCCGATAGTCTCGGTAGCCATCTACTACCATGTTGGCTCCAACCGCGAGGTGCCGGGCCGGACGGGCTTCGCGCATCTCTTTGAGCACATGATGTTTCAGCAGAGTGAAAACGTGCCTGAGGACCAGTATTTCAGGCTGATTCAGAGCGCAGGCGGGAACCTTAACGGTTCAACCAACCAGGACCGTACCAATTATTACGAGACTGTCCCGAAGAATGCGCTGGAGATGGTTCTATGGATGGAGTCAGACCGGATGGGTTACCTGACGAATACCATCACTAAACAGGCTTTTGCCATACAGCAGAATGTGGTACAGAACGAAAAACGCCAGAACTATGACAACAGGCCTTACGGCCATTCGTCAACGGTAATGGCCAGAGCAATGTTTCCGGAAGGACATCCTTACAGCTGGACTACCATAGGCGAGATTGAAGATCTTTTCAATGCCACGGTGGAGGATGTAAAGGAATTCCACGGACGCTATTACATACCGAACAATGCAACCCTCTCCATTGCAGGCGACTTTGATCCTGCCGAGGTGAAGGAGCTGGTTCAGAAATACTTTGGTGAGATACCCGCCGGTGCTGAGGTAGAGAAACCCATACCGATACCTGTGACACTTACAGAGACGAAGAAACTATATCATGAAGACAACTTCGCCAATACCGCACAGTATACCATGGCATTCCCTTCTGCCGAGATGTATAACCCTGATTCTTACGCCCTCGCGGCACTGAGTGAGATCCTCGCCGGAGGCAAGAAGTCACCGATGTACAATGTACTTGTCAAAGATAAAAAGCTCACCTCCAATGTAGGTGCCTATAACATGGCGCAACTGCTTGCCGGCACTTTCCGGATCTCTGTCAATGCCAACCCTGGCGTCTCTCTGTCAGAGATTGAGAAAGCCATCTTTGAAGGCTTTGAACGTTTCGAGTCCGAGGGTTTCAACGAGAAGGATCTCGAGAGAGTGAAAGCCGGACAAGAGACTCGCTTCTATAACATGATAAGCAGTATTGACGGTAAATCAAAACAACTTGCTGAATATAATATGTACGCTGGTGATCCGGGGTATTATAGGAATGATATGGAGGCGATGAAGGCCGTCACTGCTGACGATGTCAATCGTGTATATGAAAAGTACATTAAAGGCAAGAATTACGTTGCTACCAGCTTTGTCCCGAAAGGTAAGGTTGAACTTGCGGCTGAAGGTTCAGTCAATGCGGGCATAGTTGAAGAGAATATCCTTACTGCCACCGAGGTGAAGATTGAGGGCGGTGCTGCGGAGGAGATACAGAAGACACCGGCCTCTTTTGATCGTTCGGTGCAGCCGCCTCTGGGTCCGGATGTTTCCGTTACAGTACCTCCGGTATGGAAGTCGGCACTCGCAAACGGTATGCAGCTTTACGGAATACAGCACACCGAGGTCCCCCTGATACAGTATAACATAGTCATTGAAGGAGGTCACATGCTTGATGATATCAGCGCTCCGGGCGTTGCGAACATGCTGGCAATCATGCTCAATGAGGGGACAAAAAATAAAACCCCTGAGGAGTTGGAAGAGGAGATTGATCTCCTTGGAGCTATGATAAGAGTTTCGGCCGATGACGAAGAGATTACAGTGAGCGTCAACACCCTCGCACGCAATTTTGAGAAGACACTTGCAATTGTTGAGGAGATGCTACTTGAACCGCGGTGGGACTCACTTGCCCTTGAGCTGTCGCGCACCAGTGTGCTTAACGGACTCAGGAGAAGCTCAATTGATCCGACCTACCTCGGTTCCATGGCGCTGTCTGGACTAGTTCTCGGCAAGGATAACATATTTGCTACTGATGTGGCCGGCACTACTGAAAGTGTGAACTCTATGACAATGGATCAGATAAGGACTTTCTATGAGAAAAATATTTCGCCCTCAGTGGCACGCTTCCTCGTTGTCGGTTCAGTTGATCAGCCCAGGGTCGAACAGGCCCTGACATCTTTGAGCGCAAACTGGACAGCCAAGGAGGTGCAAATGCCTGAGATTACTTTTGCACCTGCACCTGAAAAATCAGCGGTATATTTCGTCAATGTGCCCGGGGCAAAGCAGTCGAACATATACATTGGAGCTCCTGCAATTCCCAGAGGACATCCCGATTACTATCCTGCATTCGTTGCGAATTACAAGCTCGGTGGTTCGTTCAATGGCTATGTTAACCTGGTCCTGAGAGAGGAGAAAGGGTACACCTACGGGGCCAGAACCGGCTTCAGCGCTCAGAAGAGCTTTGGCGCTTTCAACGCCAGCTCTGCAGTACGGTCAACCGCCACCCTCGAGTCGGCTGAGATCTTCAGGGATCTGATGACAAATTATAGGGCAGGGGTTTCGCAGAGCGACATCGACTTCACGAAGGATGCGCTACTCAAGGGCAATGCACTCAGGTTCGAGACACAAAGGGCTCTGCTGGGCATGCTGAATACCATGAGCGCTTACGGACTTCCTGTTGACTATATCGCCAGTGAGGAGGATTATGTAAGGAAACTTACTGTTGATGAGGTTAATGCCCTTGTTCAGAAATATATTGATCCCATGAGGATGTATTATGTTGTTGCCGGCGACGCCGCCACGCAGTTGAAGGAGCTTAAGAAACTGGGCTTCGGTGAACCCGTTTTAGTACAGTAAAACTTAATTATATGAAAAGACTTACAGGTTTATTTATGCTTGTTACCCTGCTCCTGATGACAGGTTGCAGCGGAGACAAGAAGTCATCACTTATGGTCCCGTATGAGACTTACAAGCTTGACAACGGACTGACTGTCATACTCAATGAGGACAAGTCAGACCCTATCACCTCGCTGGTGATACTGTATCATGTGGGATCCAGCAGGGAGGTACCCGGTAAAACCGGGTTCGCGCATCTGTTCGAGCATATGATGTTCCAGCGTTCCGAGAACGTGGGCGAGGATGAGTATTTCAAGTATATAGAAGGGGCAGGCGGAACGCTCAACGGCGGTACAAGCTTTGACCAGACAATCTATTTCGAGGTGGTTCCAAAGAACTCGCTTGAGATGGCTATGTGGCTGGAGTCAGACCGCATGGGCTTCCTTCGCAATACCGTAACACCGCAGTCGTTCGCCCTGCAGCAGAATGTAGTACAGAACGAAAAGCGTCAGGGTGTTGACAACAGGCCCTATGGGTTCACGGATTATGTCATCCTGAAAAACCTCTATCCGCAAGGCCACCCGTACAGCTGGGATGTGATTGGCGAGATGGAGGACCTGGCAAATGCCACAATTGATGATGTCAAGGAGTTCCATAAGAAGTATTATATTCCGAACAATGCAACCCTTGTTGTTTCAGGAGATTATGAGACTGAAGAGGTTAAGGCGCTGATAGAGAAGTATTTCGGGGAAATACCCGCAGGTGAGGAGCTTATGGATCCTGAGCCGATGCTTGTCACCCTGCCTGAGACGAAGAAGCTTTACCACGAAGACAGCTTCGCACGTGCACCGCAGTATACAATGGTATTCCCTGTGGGCGTGCAGTTCACAAAAGACTCATACTCGCTTGACGTTCTTGCACAGTTGCTGGGAGTGGGCAAGAAATCACCGCTCTATACGGTGCTGGTTAAGGAGAAGAAGCTCACTTCCAACGTGAGAACCTACAACCAGTCGCAGGAGATTGCAGGCCAGTTCCAGATCGATGTTACGGCCAATCCCTCAACCAGCCTGGCCGAGGTTGAGAAGGCTATTTTTGAGGCATTCCAACGGTTTGAGACCGAAAAATTCACCGAGAGGGACCTTGAGAGGATCAAGGCCGGTCTGGAGACCAATTTCTACGGTATGCTGAGCAGTGTCATGTACAAGTCGTTCATGCTTGCACTCTACAGCGAGTTCACGGGCTCCCCCGACTTCATGATGAAGGAGCTTGACATGATGCAGAATGTGACGATGGACGATGTCTGGGATGTATATAACCGTTATATCAAGGGTAAGAATTATGTGGCGACCAGTTTTGTGCCCAAGGGTGAGGTCGGGCTGGTAGCAGAAGGTTCTGTCATCGCAGGCATTGTTGAAGAGGATATCACAAAAGCCACGCAGATGGAGGTTGCTGCTGCAGGTGAAGAGGTGATTGAAAAGACCCCGAGCAGCTTCGACCGTTCGGTGGCCCCAGTAGCTGGTCCGGACCCGTCGCTGACCGTACCTGAGGTATGGCAGGCTGAGGCAGCCAATGGCCTGAAGATATTTGGTATCGAGCAGCATGAGTTACCCATCGTGACATATTCAATAGTCATAAACGGAGGCCACCTGCTTGATGACCTGAACAAGCCAGGTGTTGCGAGGTTCACGGCTCAGATGCTGAATGAAGGTACAAAAAACAGGACTCCGGAGGAGCTTGAAGAGGAGATACAGCTGCTGGGCGCAAGAATAAGCATCTGGGGCGGACAGGAGAACATCACGGTCTCTGTCAACACGCTGGCACGTAATTTTGAGAAGACGCTGGCTCTGGTTGAAGAGATGCTGCTTGAACCCCGCTGGGATGAAGAGCAATTCTCAATCAACAAGACACGCACTGTCAATAACCTGAAGCGCAATCTGGCAGAGCCCAATTATCTGGCAAGCAATGCGTTCAACAGGTTAACCCTGGGTACTGAGAATATTCTTGCCATTGACAACAGCGGCACCACTGAGAGTGTAGAAGCCATCACCATGGACGACCTTAAGGCATTCTATGAAAAGAATCTCTCACCTTCGGTAGCCAGCTTTCAGATTGTCGGCGACGTCGATAAAGCCAGGACAGAGAAGGCATTGGCAAGCCTGAATGAAAAGTGGGTTGCCAGGGAGGTTGTAATGCCTTCGCTCACTTTCCCGCCTGCCCCCGAGAAATCAACAGTCTATTTTGTGGATTTCCCGGGTGCAAAGCAGTCGGTGATAAGTATTGGAACACTGGGGCTGACACGTGATCATCCGGATTTTTACAAGGCCGAGGTGGCGAACTTCCTGCTCGGAGGCACAGCCAGCGCGCGCTTATTTATGGTTCTCAGAGAAGAGAAGGGGTTCACCTACGGTGCCTACTCCGGCTTCAACGGAATGAAGAGCTACGGTACTTTCAGGGCTTACGCTTCAGTTCGCACTGATGCTACCCTTGAGTCGGTGCAGCTTTTCCGTGATATCATGATGGAGTACAGGGC
>JBGSLG010000166.1:0-15479 GCA_041740815.1 Bacteroidales bacterium | reverse complement strand
TCCCAATCCAACGAGACCGCACTGCTTACAACGCTCAATGATCTGCTCGCGGGTCATGGTGATCTCCTTCACCAGGACTTCACTGCGGTCAATGGTCTCAACCCATTCGTCGCCCTCAACATCAATCACTACCGCCGTCTGTTTGTAGCCCGTAGTGTCAACCAGGGTGTCTATCTTACTGACCTTGCCTGATACGGGTGAATGGATGTTGGCGGATACAAATCCTTTCGCCTGCGCGATGACCTGTCCGGTCTTTACTGCCGCTCCCTTCTCCACCGTTGGAGTTGCCGGAGCGCCGATATGCTGCGAGACGGGAACCGTCACCTGCGGTGGCAGGGGAAGGACAACTATCGGCTTCTCGGCCGTCAGCTTGTTCTCAGGCGGATGGATGCCGCCTTTCGGGAATGTCTTGAACACGTTTATGGGAATTTATCAGGTTAATCAATTGTCAGTTCGTTGCTGATTCTGCCAGTTTATTGTTTTCTCTGTCAGTTCATTTCGGTATTAGCCGGTTCTTTTTTACTTTTGTCAGTCCGTCGTTGTTTCTCTCAGTTAGTTGTTGTTTCTCTCAGGTGGTTGCTGCTTCAGCAGGCTCAGCAGGCTTCTGCTCCTTCACCGGGAAACCGATCTCGAGGATGGCCCCCGTGGGACACTCAGTCACGCACTTGCGGCAGAGCTTGCACTTGAAGGAGTCGATGAAGGCGAGGTTGTCAACCATAGTGATGGCATCATAGGGACAGACCTTGACGCACTTGCCACACCCTATGCACGCCACCTTGCATGCCTTACGGGCAGGCCCGCCCTTGTCCTTGTTGACGCATGAGACAAATATCTTGCGGTCTTTCTTGTTGCGTTTACGGAGTTCGATGATATTGCGCGGACAGGCTTTCACACAGGCGCCACAGGCCACACACTTGTCATCGATGATCACCGGTAGCTCAGTCACCGGATCCATATACATGGCATCGAACTTGCATGCCACAACACAGTCGCCGCAACCGAGGCACCCATACTGGCAACCGGTGGTGCCGCCGTAGAGCGAATGAGCAACACGGCAGCTGACGGCTCCGTCATAATAGGACGTGCGGACAGCGTTATCGGGAGTGCCGTTGCAGCGTACCACGGCAACCTTCGGCTCCACAGCCAGCGGCTGGCGGTCGAGGATGAGTGCTACCTTGCTCATAGTGTCGGCACCTCCTACAGGACAGTTGAGTCCTTCAAAGGAGGTCGATTTCACCAGAACCTCGGCAAAGGCGCGACAGCCGGTGTAACCGCATCCGCCACAGTTGGCGCCGGGAAGGGCCTCATTCACCAGGTCGATACGCGGGTCTTCAACAACCTTGAACTTCTGCGCCACAAAATAGAGTATCACCGCGGCAAGCAGCCCCAGCGCACTCAGCATTATGATCGTCAACAAAACAGTGGAACTCATCTGTCAGACCTTTATTTTGAATTCAAATTTTTCTCCGATTTTATCTCTCAATATCCACACGGCCAGGTAATAAAGGCCGATGGCTGCAAACGACAACAAAGCCGATGTTAATTCTCCTGCCCCTGCAGCGGTTGTTATTACAAATGCCGCAATAAGCACCAGGAAGGGTATGACGTAACCTATTGCCAGCGCCCGGAAGCCCTGCGACAACTGCATCACCACCGTGACGCGGTCGCCGGCTTTGACGGTGTCATTGCTTCTCACGGTTATGATCCGGGTGTCTGAGGTGCCGGCAGAGCAGACAGATTTGGCATGACATCCCGAGCAGGCTTCGGCGGTGATTATCTCCACCTCGGCTGTTCCGTCACCCGGCGCTCTCAAAACCATACCCTCGTGCGTGATTGTATCTCCCTGCGACATCAATAGATTCTTGAAAAGGCAATTTTAAGGAATTACCGGGAATTAATAAAGGACAATGATCATTATTTTGGAAAGTCGGAAAGTCGGAAAGTCGGAAAGTTGAAAGTCCGTAAAGTCCGTAAAGTCAAAAGTCCATAATGTCCGTAGTATTTGCGATTGTCGATTTGCGATTGCCGATTTTAAATAATCGTATATCGAAAATCTGGAATCGAAAATTCCTCTATTACCTACTGCCTGCTGCCTATTCCCTGCCCTTCAGCTTATTTCACTCCACGTGTACTTCTTTCCAAACAGTTTGCGGAGGGTGGACTTGAGAACCTGGTTCTCCGGCCGGGCCAGTTCGGGGTCATCACCGAGTATCTCTTCGGCACGCGAACGGGCGAGGTTGAGTATCTGCCCGTCCTTTCCCAGATCGGCAATCTTCAGGTCGAAGGCCATGCCGCTCTGCTGTGTCCCCTCCAGATCGCCCGGACCACGCATGCGCAGGTCGGTCTCTGCGATCTCAAAGCCGTCGTTGGTGGCTATCATCGTGTTGATACGCTCCGAAGCCTCCGTGGAACGCTTGTGCGATGTCATCAGTATGCAGTACGACTGGTCGGCGCCGCGGCCCACCCGCCCCCGCAACTGGTGCAGCTGCGAGAGACCGAACCGCTCCGCACTCTCAATGACCATCACGCTGGCATTGGGGATGTCAACACCCACCTCAATTACCGTTGTGGCAACCATTATCTGCGCCTGGCCGCGGCGGAACAGGCTCATCGAGATCTCCTTGTCCTTCGAAGTCATCCGGCCATGTACAACACTGAT
This sequence comes from Bacteroidales bacterium, assembly GCA_041740815.1. Classification (GTDB taxonomy): domain Bacteria; phylum Bacteroidota; class Bacteroidia; order Bacteroidales; family VadinHA17; genus SR-FBR-E99. The sequence continues at coordinate 12,820 of JBGSLG010000166.1, read as the reverse complement.
GCAGTACTGCGGCGGTGGGAAAGCCCGCGCCATGCTCTCAAGACCGTCCTCAAGATCCTTGAAATCAAGTGTTTCCGATTCCCTGATGAGAGGGTAAACCACGTATATCTGCCTGCCGTCCTCAATCTGCCGGCGCATGAACCCGAAGACCTTCTCGCGCTCGGCATCGGTGAAACTCATTGTCTTGATCGGCTTGCGGCCCGGAGGCATCTCGTCAATGACAGAGACATCAAGGTCGCCGTAGAGAGTCATCGCCAGAGTTCGCGGGATGGGTGTGGCAGTCATCACAAGCACATGCGGCGGACAGTCGCTCTTCTGCCACAGTTTGGCCCTCTGCGCCACCCCAAACCGGTGCTGCTCGTCAATGATCACAAACCCGAGATTCTTATATTTTACGTTCTCTTCAATCAGGGCGTGAGTGCCAATCAATATAGTAATACTCCCGTCAAGCAACCCCTGCTCAATACGGGCCCTCTCTTTCCGCTTTGTCGATCCGGTCAGCAGAGCCACCTCCGCATCAACACCCTCCACAAACTTGCTTATGGAATTAAAGTGCTGTATGGCAAGTACTTCCGTTGGGGCCATCAGGCAACTCTGGAACCCGTTGTCGGCTCCGATGAGCATACTCATTAGCGCCACCATCGTCTTCCCGCTGCCCACATCGCCCTGCAGCAGCCTGTTCATCTGGTGCCCGCTGCCGAGGTCCGCCCTGATCTCACGTATGACCCGCTTCTGCGCCTCAGTCAGCGCAAAAGGCAGGTTGTTGGCGTAAAACGAGTTGAGTCTTTCACCCACCACCGGGAAGAGAAAACCTTTCGTGTTCTTCGTCCGGCTGCCCTTGTATCTGAGCAGGTTGAGCTGAATAAAGAAGAGCTCCTCGAACTTGAGCCTGAAGCGGGCATTGTCAATATTCTGGTTTGAATCGGGAAAATGGATTCTTAACAGCGCATCGGAGAGGCTCATTAGCTTCATCTGGCGTGTTATGGAATCGGGCAGGGTCTCCGCAAAGCGAAGCGAGGGCTGGGAGAATACCGATGCCATCAGCTTGGCTATGGCCTTGGAATGAAGGAAGTGATCCTTCATCTTTTCCGAGGTGTTGTACTGCGCCTCGAGCGCTGAGGATACCCGTGTCTCACGTTTTCCTGCCTCCTCAACCTCGGGATGGACTATGTTGAAAGCACCGCTGAAAAGTGTCGGCTTGCCGAAAATAATGTACTCAGTTTCAATTTTATATGTATTAAGTACCCATTTATGTCCCTTGAACCATACCAGCCTTACCATGCCGGTGGCATCATAGAAATCAGCCGTGAGGCGTGAGCCCCGGCTACCTCCCTCGGTGGAGAAACGGCGTATCTTACCCCTGATCTGAACGTGCTGCATGTCGGTGTCAAGCTCGCTCACTGTGTAGAAGCGAGTCTTGTCAACATACTTGTAGGGAAAATAGTAAATGAGGTCCCTGAATGTATGGATGTCTGCCTCCGATTCAAGCAACTCAGCTCTCTTCGGGCCAACTCCGGGGAGGAATTTTATCTCACTATCAAGCAGTTCAGACATCAGGAAATGCAAAAAAGATACTCACCGAAATTAATAAATTTCCTCTATAAATCCAGGGTAAGTTGAATCCTGGATTTTTATGGCTGTGTTAAATAAGGTGATTTTACGTAAGTTTGGGAAACTTTCAAATTACTTTTCTGAAGAGATGAACCTGTACCATGCGAGGGCCTTCATCAGACACTTGCTCTCTGCCCGCAGCGCAGCGGGTCACGGTGTGCACAGCCCGTTTGTCTTTGACTTTCTGACAACGGTGGTGAGGGGGAAGAATGAAGTGAGGATTATCAGGGAGGTGGAGAGCCTGCGTCGGGAGATGCTGGCTGACAGACGCGTTATCCGCGTCACCGATCTCGGGGCGGGGTCAGCTGTTCATAAGGGGGAGGAGCGGAGGGTTTCCGAAATTGCCTCCACAACTTCATTACCGCCGAGGCAGCTAACGCTGCTCTCACGGATAGCGGGAAGCATTGATGGAGTGCGGCCAGACCTGAGATCTCTGGCCAGTACGCGTGCAGATTGGCCAATCTCCAACACAATAAAATCCGGTAAGGACGAGAGGAGGGAAGGTGTCGGTGGAGAGGTCAACATTTCTGGTAGAACGGAAGAGAAAGATCCATTGAGTTTTAAAGAACAGCGCACATCATCTCAGAGCCCCGACCCGGGCTACCCCGGCATAATCCTCGAACTGGGTTCATCCCTCGGGATAAGCACGCTGGCAATGGCACTGGCGGCGCCGGAGAGGAGGGTGGTCTCAGTGGAGGGCTGCCCGGCACTGGCAGAAATAGCCCGCGAGAACCTCCGCCGCCACGGCGCCGCCAACACTGAAATACTCAACATGGAGTTCAGCGAGGCTCTCAGCCTCCTCAGAAATGAGGGAACACGCGTCTCCCTGGCTTTCATCGACGGAAACCACAGGGGAGAAGCCCTGAAACAATATGTCAGCGAAATAAGGACCATGGGTGAAGAGATGATCATCGTGGCCGACGATATTCATCTGAACCGTGATATGTACAACGCCTGGCGTTCACTTGCGGATCCTTCTTTACATGTACCAGCCAGCCGCAAAGTACCCTCCACGGCAGAAAAAATGCCAACGGTGCATCAGGCAATAGCACCGGCCACAGCAGAAAAAACGCCACCTGTGCAACAGGCAATAGCACCGGCCACGGCAGAAAAAATGCCACCGGCGCACCCTGAGACAGCAACCGCCACCATGGAGACATCCCGCTTCGGAATCCTCTTCCGCCGCCAAAGCCTCACACCACGACACTACCGCATCAGGTATTAACAAAAAATAACAGCTTCATAATATATTAATAGAGTAATTTCAACTAATTTCGGGACTTTAATTACAAAAGCATGGATAAGGTCATAGAGATACAGGAGATCGTTAAGAATTATCAGGTTGGTTCAGTAATAGTCAGAGCCCTCCGCTCAGTCTCGCTGGATATCAATAGAAATGAGTATGTTGCAATTATGGGTCCTTCAGGATCAGGCAAATCGACCCTGATGAACATCCTCGGATGCCTCGATACCCCCACAAAAGGAACTTATATCCTCAACGGCACCGACGTCAGCAAGATGGAGGACGACAGGCTCGCCGAGATACGAAATAAAGAGATCGGCTTCGTGTTTCAGACATTTAATCTCCTGCCAAGATATACCGCCCTCGAGAATGTCACCCTTCCTCTCATCTATGCAGGTATACCCCGCCATGAAAGGGATGAACACGCCAAAAAGGTGCTCGACCTCGTCGCCCTCTCCGACAGGATGACCCATAAGCCTAATGAACTGTCAGGCGGACAGCGCCAGAGGGTGGCAATAGCCAGGGCAATGGTCAATGACCCGTCAATAATCCTCGCCGATGAGCCGACAGGTAACCTCGACAGCAAGACCTCAGCTGACATCATGGGCCTGCTCGATAAAATCCACGAGGACGGCAACACTGTCATCGTGGTGACCCACGAAGAAGACATAGCACGTCATGCACACCGCATTATCAAACTGATGGACGGCGAGATATCTGCCGACTATATCAACGAAAACCGTATTGATGTAAGGAAGAAACAGTAATTCTCCACATTCCGCGATGAAGATCTATACAAAAACCGGCGACAGAGGAGAGACATCCGTAATTGGCGGCGTAAGACTTCCCAAACACCACCCTCGCATAGAGGCATACGGCACCGTTGATGAACTAATCGCATGGATCGGACTGCTGCGGGCTGCGGAACAGTCATGCGTCACCCGTGATGAACTGATCACAATCCAGTCGGTCCTTATGTCGTGCTGCACTGTCATCGCCACCCACCCGACGGCAAAAGTGCCCGAAGGCATCACCGTTGATGACCCCGCCTCACTTGAAGAATCAATTGACAGGATGGAAGCCGGCCTTCCGAAACTGACCTCCTTCGTGCTCCCCGGCGGACACCCCGCAGCAGCACAATGCAATATTGCCAGATGCGTCTGCCGACGCGCCGAACGCGCGCTTCTACGCCTTGATGAAGCCGAAAAAGTTGATCCGGATGTGCTCAAATACATCAACCGCCTGTCAGATTACCTGTTTGTTCTGACAAGGTGCCTGACTTATGAGTCAGATACAGAGGAGGTTAAATGGGAACCCATCAAAAAGTCAAAATAATCTGCATAAAAATCTTCGCACCTCTTTTTTTATTCTAAATAATTTTATATTTGCGGACTTTAAGAAGGGTAATATAATAACTTTCTCGGAAATGTATTGGACACTTGAATTAGCATCAAAACTTGAAGACGCTCCCTGGCCTGCAACCAAGGACGAGCTCATTGATTTTGCCATACGGTCAGGTGCCCCTATGGAGGTCATAGAAAATCTGCAGGAAATTGAAGACGAAGGCGATATCTACGAAAGTATCGAAGATATCTGGCCTGACTACCCCTCCAAAGACGACTTTTTCTTTAACGAGGACGAATATTAAAAGTATTACTCACTTCAGCTCCCCCGGAGCTTGTTTCGATTCATAGTCCTTAACCGGCTCCATATCTTGTTTCGGTTTATCGCCTTTAACCGGCTCCATATCTTGTTTCCCTTCATAGTCCTTAACCGGCCCCAAATTTTGTTTCGCTTCATCGACCCTGACCGGCCTTAAATCAGGGTGCCACCTGTAGCCGTCAAGTCTCATCTCGCTGTCCGGATTTTTTAGCGGTGGATCAAGAACACCGTCGGGACTCTGATTCTGGTATATCTCCGCAATCTTGCCATCCTCTATAAATATCTCAATAGTGGCGCTCCGCGCCCTGTTCACCCCCACAAGCTCATTACCGTCAACAACGTAGTAGATAGCCTCTCCGTTTCCGGTAACCTTGATCCTGTGAAGCTCGTTATCAACGAAATAGCCTGACAGGTTTTTCCCGCTTATCTGGTCATAACGGGCCGTATCAACCTCGCTGACAACAAAGGCATTGTTGTACAGCTCCATATGTTCAGCCTTCGAATCCTTTGTGAAAAGTGCAATCGAGTCTGCTGTAAGCTGATTCTCAGCAGACCAGACAATCGGATCGTCATAAAGCCTGATAACCGAATCGAGGAAGGAGTATGAGAGTGAGTCGCAGCGGCCCTGCATCTCACGGCTGAAGATTCTGCAGCCGTAAAAGGCTTTCAGCAGCCTGTGGTTAATCCCTGCCGTGTCAGCCACAGGTAGTGCCCTGAGCGTGTCGGCCCTGAGAGTGAGGGTGTCATCATCGGAGAACATCGTAAACCATGGGAGACCGGTGAGCAGGATGTTCTCAGGACGTTTGGTATACCATGCATATTTGCCTCCCCCGGTGATGTTGTCAGTGGTATCGGTGATTGTTACATTACCGAAGGCCTCGCCCTCTCCGCTTCTCTCGTCATACCATAATGTGTCACCGGTGATCCGCTGCTCACGGTTGTCAAGCACGGCATTCTTCATCAGCTGCGACACATCATTGCGGGTATCACTCCAGCCGTTCTCACAGTACAGATATATGCTGTCACCAACGGCCTCAGTGGGACCTGCAAACCAGACAATCTCATTAAAGGTGTCGTACCGCATTGTGTCAGCCCGCATCACATAATCGGGATTGACAATCTTTACGCTGTCGCGGAAGTGCACCATCTTCTGGCTTGAATAATAGATTCCCACGATGCTGGTCAGGGTGTTGTCACCGCTGAGGATCCGGCCGCCATTTTCATAAATGGCCACCTGGGAGTTGACATCATAGTCTATCTTGTCAGTGAAGAGCTTCATCTCGGTGTCCTCAAGCACCACACTGTCAGTCATCACAGCCTTCCCCGTATCTCCGCTGTAGGTCAGGTACTTGCCCCTTATATGCATTGTATCGCCCTGCCAGATATGTATCCTGCTGAAGGCGAAGACCTGGTTGGTCTCATCATAGTACCAGGCACTGTCACAATCCATGAAGAGGTCATTGTGCTTCAGGCTCACATTCCCGTTCAGCTTGTTGCGTGAACGGCCTGAAATCTGGTCGAACCGCATAGAGTCGGAATGTATTATCTCAACCTTCCGGCGCACGGGAGTCTGCTGAGCGGCGGCCTCAACGGGCACAAAAACCAGGGCTCCTGGCAAAAGCAGATTTGCCGCAAGAAGAAAAAAGAGACGCGGAAACGGTATCTTGATTATTCGAACCATCCGGAATAGTGGAACTTGCAGCCCCGGAAATCATCGCTGACGCGAATATACGTCCTCTTGATCTTTGCAGCTATCCAGTCCTCGTATGTCTTGTTCTGCTTGTCCCTCAGAGCCGCCTCGGAAAGGTAGTTGTAGTCATCCTTCATGTCAACCCGGTGAGGGGCAATCTCATCATCAAGCCTGACAATGCAGTAGATGTTATTTCCCTTGGGATCGGTTGTGCGGAAGGGTTCTGAGATCTCTCCAAGCTTCATGTTACGCACCACGAGATTGATCTCTCTGGGCAGCTCGTCGAGAGTGAGCCAGTTGACTCTCTCAGACGGGTTCTCATTGACCATCTTGCCTCCGTTAGCACGGGTGGCCTTGTCTGATGAGAACCTCATTGCTGCCTGCTGGAATTTAAGGCTGTCAATCCGGATCAGGCCGGCTATGCTGTCAAGTTTCAGTATGGCCCATTCGGTCTGCTCGGATGTGAGCTTCGGCCTCATGAGGATATGCCGTGAGTTAACCATTTCGCCTTTTCTTTCGATCAGCTGGATGATATGAAACCCGAACTCGGTCTCAACTATCTTCGAGACCACATCCTTCTTCAGTGCCCACGCTGCTTCAGCATAGGGTTTAGCCAGTTCGCCCCTGGTTGTAAAGCCGGTCTCACCGCCCTTGGGAGCTGAGCCCGGATCCTCAGAGTAGAGTATTGCAAGAGCCTTGAAGCTCTCGCCGTTGATGATCCGGCTGCGCAGGTCGAGCAACCTCTGACGCACCTCCGCCTTGCTGGCTTCCATGTCCGGCGGCTCAACGGTGATGATGCTGAGCTGCACCTTCCTGGGCACCAGTGGGAGCGAGTCTTTCGGGATGCTGTTGTAGTATTTTTTTATCTCGTCAGGAGTGACAGTAATGTTTTGTGCTATCGTACCCTGTGTCTCCTGCACTATGTACTGGTTGGTGAGCATCTCGCGAAGGTCTTTCCTGATCTCGGCCATGCTCTTGTTGAAGTATGTCTCCAGTGCCTGCTCCGAGCCTGCACGCCTGATATATTCCGTCAGCCTGCCGTTGAGGTCTGACTCAACACTCTCGGGCGACACCTCTATGGAGTCAATCCGGGCCTGGTCAAGGAAGAGCTTCTGTATCAGCTGGTCTTCAAAGACACGGCAGCGCAGCTCTTCAACAGGTGTCGGGTCCCTCTCAGCCTTAAGCTGAACCACCTGACCCTCTATCTCAGAGAGGTAGACAACCTCATTACCCACCACGGCAACAATTGATTCAACTACCTGCTGTGCGGCAGCGGTGCCGGCAAGCATCACAAGTGCAGATATAACAATAAGTTTCTGTTTCATTCTTTTCTTCCTCATCTAATAGACCTTCAGGGTGTTATCCCTGAGCGCCTCGTTGTAAATACCGTCTTCAAGTTTCTGCAGGAAGTCGTTCCTGCGGTTATTCAAAATAATCGTCTTCACCTGCCCCCTTATGTAGTCAAACGGTGCAATGCTGTTGCGGAGCTTGTACTCCCTGATAGCCACGAAATAGACGAACTGGTCATCTTTCAGCTCCACCGAGCTGTTCCTTGCCAGCCACTGTTCCTGGTTGTCAGACTCAAGGGGCACCTCCAGCAGAAGCTGTGTGAAGGGTATCCATTCGTCGTTATAATCATCATATCTCAGTCCGGCCTGCAAACAGAGCTCCTCCAGGGCATTGATCTCATCAGGCACTGTTGACCTGTAGAGTCTCTTGATCCTGTCTATCTCAGGCATGGATGCCGGCGCTTTGATAAAAAGAGCCCTGACAAGATTTGAGGTGAGCGTGAAGGTACTCAGGTTCCCAACATAGTAATCCTGCAGCTCATTGTATGTGACCGCAGTGTCAAGCTTCTGGATGATCATCTGCTGCTGGTACTGGTATATCAGCAGGTTGTTTCTCATCTCGTCAAGCTGCCTGTTCACCTCGGCCTTGTATTCGGGGGTGAGGTTCTCCTCGGCTCTCAGGGCCAGCAATTCCTTGCGAGACCACTGCCTGATGAAGCTCTGAACAGCCGAGAGACTGTCTGTCTCACTCATCCCGGCTACCACAAGCCCCTGGGGTATCTGGTCAAGATAAAGCACCCTCTCTCCGGCGATGGCCACGGCCGTACGGTCAGGCTCTTTCACGGTGGTGCTGCATGAGACTGTAAAAATGAAAACCAAAGGAATTATAAACCTTAGCATCATCAATATTCGTTTACTTTCCTGCTGTAGTTCGGTGCCTCGCGGGTGATTGTCACATCATGCGGATGACTCTCGATGACGCCTGCACTGGTCACCCTTACAAACCTGCCTTCTCTCTTCAGGGCCGGGATGTCACGGGCACCGCAGTAACCCATGCCTGACCGCAGCCCGCCAAGGAACTGATAGATGACCTCGTTCAGTGTGCCCTTATAAGGGACGCGTGCCGTTATTCCTTCCGGAACAAGTTTGTGTATGTCGTCTTCCATATCCTGGAAGTACCTGTCCTTTGAACCCATCTGCATGGCCTCAACAGAACCCATGCCCCGGTATGTCTTGAACTTTCTGCCGTTGTAAATTATCGTTTCACCGGGCGACTCCTCCACACCTGCAAAGAGCGATCCTGCCATTACACAGTCGGCACCTGCCGCGATAGCCTTGACAATATCTCCCGAGTAACGGATCCCTCCGTCAGCAATGACGGGCACGCCACTGCCCTCAACTGCCCTCGCCACGTTATAAATGGCAGAGAGCTGGGGTACGCCTACACCGGCGACAACCCTTGTGGTGCATATTGAACCGGGCCCTATCCCCACCTTAACAGCATCGGCTCCTTCATCAACTAGCATTTTCGCAGCTTCGGAAGTGCCTATGTTACCCACAACGATCTCGGTGCCGGGGAAGATCTTCTTTATCTCCCTTAGTATCTCTACAACGCTTTTAGTGTGGCCGTGGGCCGTGTCTATGGCTATGGCATCGACACCTGCGCCAACCAGCGCTTCCACCCTTGATAGGGTGTTGGGAGCAATCCCTACGGCGGCGGCAACGCGCAGTCGCCCCTTCTCATCCTTGCAGGCATTGGGCCTGTCCTTCGCCTTTGTGATATCCTTGTAGGTTACAAGCCCCTTCAGCCTACCCTTGTCGTCAACAATGGGCAGCTTCTCGATCTTGTGTATCTGTAAAATCTCTGCCGCCGCCGCCAGATCGGTCTGATGACTGAGAGTGATAAGCTTTGACTGCGGGGTCATGATCTCACTGATCCTTCGTGAATAGTCAGTCTCGAAACGCAGGTCCCTGTTGGTGACAATACCCACCAGGGCACCGTCATCATTGACCACAGGGATACCACCGATCCTGAACTCCTTCATCAGCGCCAGGGCGTCAGCCACCGTGCCGTTGTCATTGATTGTAACCGGGTCAAAGATCATCACGCTCTCCGCACGCTTGACCTTCCTGACCTGGGCTGCCTGCTGCCCTATAGACATGTTCTTGTGAATCACGCCGATGCCTCCCTCACGGGCAATGGCTATTGCAAGCTCGGCATCGGTAACGGTATCCATGGCCGCCGAGACAATAGGGGTGTTGATGACGATGTTGCGGGTGAACTTCGATCTCAGATCAACATCGCGTGGCAGTACTTCCGAATAAGCCGGAAGAAGCAGCACGTCATCGAAGGTGAGTCCTTCGAAAAGCAGTTTATCTTCAGAGAATGACATCGGGCAAGGTTTATTTGGGGCGAAAATTACAAAAAAATGACATGCACCGGCATATCTTAAATGTCAATAAAAGGTTAAAAATGAGATTGAGTTATTAAATTTGTATTAATCAGGCTGCATGACAATGTTACCGGACATATACAGGGAGACGCTCGCGCGCTACTGGGGCTTTACCTCTTTCAGGCCACTCCAGGAGGAGATCATCAACGCGGTGGTATCAGGTAATGATGCCATTGGCCTGCTGCCAACAGGGGGAGGCAAATCCATTACCTACCAGGTGCCGCCTGTTGCCGGCGGGGGCCTCTGCCTCGTGATCACCCCGCTGATAGCCCTGATGAAGGACCAGGTTGCTCGCCTGAAGTCAATGAATATAAAGGCTATGGCCATTCACAGCGGGATGACTCGCGAAGAGGTCGAAATCTCACTTGACAACTGCCTCTACGGCGATTACCATCTGCTGTATGTGAGCCCGGAACGGCTGCATACACCTCTCTTCAGGGCACGCCTGCCACGATTTAACTTCACCCTCGTGGCTGTTGATGAGGCACACTGCATTTCCCAGTGGGGATACGATTTCAGGCCTTCATACCTGCGGATAGCGGAGATACGTGACATCCTGGGCGATAAGGTGCCGTTCCTCGCCCTGACGGCAACAGCCACCCCTCAGGTGGTGAAGGACATAGTCTCAAGGCTCAGACTGAAGAACCCCGGGATATTCCAGACCAGCTTCAGAAGAACCAATATCACCTATGTGGTGAGAGAGGTGGAAGACAAAAGTGCCTATGTCCTGCGCAGCCTGAAGAAGGAACAGGGCAGCGGTATTATATACGTCAACAGCAGGAAGAGATCGAAGGAGGTGGCTGAGATGCTTGTGGCAAACGATATCCGTGCCGATTTTTATCATGCCGGGCTGCCACAGGAGATGCGTGACAGGAAACAGAATGCATGGAGCGGCGGCGAGGTGCGCGTCATCGTCGCCACAAACGCCTTCGGCATGGGCATAGATAAGGCCGATGTGCGCTTCGTTATACACTGGGACTGCCCTGACTCCATCGAAGCCTATTACCAGGAATCGGGCCGGGCCGGGCGCGACGGACAGCCTTCGTTCGCCGTGCTCCTCTGGTCACAGGACGAAAAGAGGAAGCTCGCCGACTCGGTAAAGATCAAATTTCCACCGGTGGAAAAGATCAAGGATGTCTATGAAGCAATAGGCAACTTCTACCAGCTGCCGGTGGGCTCAGGGAAGAACAGCGTCCACGATTTCGACCTGTGGAAGTTTGTTACCGCCTTCAGGTTCTCCGTTACAGAAACATATAACAGCCTCAACTTCCTCCAGAAGGAGGGTTACCTCGAATTCACCGACGAGATTAATAACCCCTCCAGGGTCCATTTTGTTGTCAGTCGCGATGACCTCTACAAGTTCCAGGTGGCTAACGAGGAGTACGACCGCTTCATAAAGCTCCTTCTGAGAACCTACAGCGGCATGTTCTCGGAATTTGTTCCTATAAACGAAGAGACCCTTGCCGCCAGGTCTGGCATGACACGTGAGGCTATCTATCAATACCTCCTGAGATTGACCTCACAGGGAATAATTCACTTCATCCCGGGTAAAAAAAGCCCGCTGGTTATATTCACGGAAGAGAGACTGGACAGAAGCCACCTGGTCATATCCCCCGAGTTGTATCTCAAGGTAAAGGATAATTACATCGAAAGAGTAGCCATGATTACCGAGTATGCCGATAACAAAACGAGATGCAGGTCGGCATTCCTTACAGGCTATTTCGGCGAGGATAACGGTAGGTGCGGATTGTGTGACACCTGCCAGGAAAGAAATGAGCTGGATCTGAGCAAATATGAGTTCGATATTGTCATTGACAAGATTAAGGAGCTTCTTGGTGAAAACCCCATGAGACCCGAAGAGCTTGCCTCAGCCATGGAGTATGCACCGGAGAAGAGCGCCAGGGTCATACGCTGGCTCCTTGACCATGAGAAACTCCTCTACACTGATGACCGCAAACTCTCCTGGAAACCTTAAGGGACTCCTTTTATCAACACAGAGCCATTACTAATCCTGAAATGAATACTTTTGTCGATTAATTATAACGAATGGAAAAAGAAGAAAAAATAATATACTCACGCCAGGTGGTTGAGTTCGCCGCCTCGGCAAACGAATTTTGCAAATACCTGGAGGGAACAAAGGATATTAATGGAATTGAGATACTTAAAGTCATGCAGCGGCTTCTTCCGTTTATCTATCTCAGGGCGTCACTGCTCCCCATGCTTGAGCCTGTGCTTGAGGAGGGGAGTGAAAAGACAGTAACGGAATTTGATTGGACAAGAATGCATGACAACCTCCTTTCCAAAATGGGAAACAATGACCCCTTCCCGGTCATACTGGCTGCAGGTGACCCGTCTGACGGGCTCTACACCGGAAGCATTGCAGAAAGCATGACAGATATATACCAAAACCTGAAAGACTTTATTTCAGGTTATAAAAGCGGTAATGAAGAGGTTATGAATGACGTTGTGTGGGAGGTACTGATGAATTTTGAGGAGTTCTGGGGAAAGAAACTTATTAATCTCCTCTCTGCCATCCATACGGTGCTCTATTCAGAGGCAGAGGAGAAGGGGCAAAATGAACAACCGGGCAATGACGATACATTATAATGAGAGTGTCACTGATGATGAACTGAGAAAACTGCCTCTCCTGCAGTTTGAAGGGAAGGTGACCCTTGTCGATGACATGCAGAAGTTCCGTCATGCAATAAATGATATGGGCAGACCACGCCTCCTTGGCTTTGATACCGAAACCAGGCCCTCATTCAGAAAGGGACAAAGGCATAAGGTCTCACTTCTCCAGCTGGCTGACGATAGCCGTGCCTGGCTCTTCAGACTTAACATGATTGGCTTGCCACCGGAACTTACAATCCTG
>JBGSLG010000165.1:0-46234 GCA_041740815.1 Bacteroidales bacterium | reverse complement strand
CTGATTATAGTTTTTTCGAGGTCAATGATGTGAATGCCGTTGCGCTCCATAAATATATAAGGAGCCATGGCCGGGTTCCATTTTCTTTTAAGGTGCCCGAAGTGTACGCCGGCATCAAGTAATTCTTTAAAATTGGTTCTTGACATTTTGATTTTGCTTGTTAAGTTTACGTTCTGTGAAGTCAATTGCAGAGTAGTTCCTTGCGGGAAGTCAATGCAATTTAGATACTAAACCTGCATCTATAAATAATTGCTATTGAACTCCTAACGCTTGCTGAACTGGAACCTCTTGCGTGCCTTGGGTTGGCCCGGTTTCTTTCTCTCCACTTCGCGGGGATCGCGGGTGGTGAAACCTTCAGCTTTAAGCTTGGGCTTGTACTCCGGATCAATCTTGATCAGAGCCCTGGAAATCCCAAGACGTATCGCCTCTGCCTGACCTTTCGATCCACCGCCGTCAAGGGTGACTGTGATGTCATATTTGTCGGCAACATTGAGAAGGTTGAGGGGCTGGAGGATGACATACTGCAGGATCTCATTCGGGAAATACTGCTTGTACTCCCTGTCATTGATCGTGATCTGTCCCTTGCCGTCGTTTACATAAACTCTGGCTACTGCCGCTTTCCTTCTTCCGATAGCGTTAATAACTTCCATGTTTCTTACTTAATGGTTTTTAAATCAATTAGTTTGGGTTGCTGGGCCTCATGTTTGTGTGTCGGGCCTTCATACACATAAAGGTTCCTGAAGATTTCGCTTCCAAGTCTGTTTTTAGGAAGCATTCCCTTTACGGCATACTCAACAAGCCGTATAGGATGCTTCTTCAAAAGCTCGTCAGCTTTGACGATCCTCTGGCCACCGGGGTAACCGGTATGCCTGATGTACTCTTTGTCGGTCATCTTTTTACCCGTCATCGTGACTTTTTCGGCGTTGACAACAATTACGTTATCTCCGCAGTCAACATGAGGTGTGAAGCTGGTCTTGTGCTTCCCCCTCAGCATCAGGGCAACAATAGATGCCAGACGTCCGAGTGTCTGACCCTCCGCATCAACAAGTACCCACTCTTTCTCTACAGTCGCCTTATTGGCCGAAACTGTCTTGTAGCTTAAGGTGTTCACTTTGTACTAAGGTTTTGTTAATTAATGATTTTTCAAAATAAAAACCCCAAATTTGGGGTCTGCAAAAATACAACTTATTTTTATTTCGAGCAATATGTTGTACTTTTAATTTCTTTATCATCCGGATGTTCAGCAGACAAGCTCACGGGACCGTATATTTTATCTGCCTTCTCCTGGCTGCATTTCTCATGCCGGTATCGGTATGGCTGCTCTCGGTTGTATCAATTCTCATGGCTATGAACTGGCTGCTGGAGGGCAATTACCGCCTCAGGCTCGGCAGGCTTAAGTCTCAGCCCGGCATCATCGCGTTGCTCCTGTTGTTCGTGTTGTATCTTCTCTGGCTTTTCAATACCTCGGACTTCAGCGGTGCCCTTTCCGAGCTTAAGCTCAAGCTTCCGCTGCTGCTCTTTCCTGTTGTGACAGGAACAGCGGCAGGCACTGCCCCCCCGGTCCCGGGAAACTCCCGGGCGCCGGATATTCGTGGAGACGCAGCCACCCGTGATTTACGGCTTGTGTTGCTGGCGTTCATCGCCGGGTGTGTTGTGGCCGCGGTGGCAGGATTCCTTGCGCTGGCCGGAGTTCTGCCGGCAGAGATAGACAACCCGCGCGACCTTGCCCTGTTTGTGCCTTCAATACGGTTGTCCATCCTCCTTAACTTCGCAGTCTTCTCTGCATTATGGCTGAGCCTCACTGACCGGTCAGGTGGTGCCGCGATGAGGGTGGCGCTGGCCATGGCGGCCGCGGCCATGAGTATCTTTCTTTTCAGACTGCTGTCAGTGACAGGCATAGTCCTTTTCGTAGTAATGCTCGGAGGCACAGGCCTCTACTTCGCACTCGCCAGAAAACAGGCGCTAGCGGGGTTCACAATGCTGGCCGCGGCCGCTGCGGCGACAGCCGCTTCGGTGATTGTAATGGCAACGGCATGGGAGACCCTGCGCAACCCGCAGCATCCGGAAGTGAATGTCCCTCTGGAGATGACTGCATCGGGCAACAGATACGTACATTACCCTGAAGAGACCCTAGTTGAGAACGGATATCTGGTATGGATGAACGTTTGTGAGGAGGAATTGAGGAGAGAGTGGAGCAGGCGCAGCTCCATGCCATATGACGGCACTGACATGGCGGGAAACGAGCTGCGCACTACACTCGTAAGATACGCCACCGCAATGGGTCTGCCGAAAGATTCCGCGGCCGTGGCCTCGCTGACTGCCACAGATATCACAAACATTGAAAGAGGCAACGCCAACCCGCTCTACGCCAGGCCCGGGAGTCCACGCGCCAGGGCCTATGAGCTGGCATGGGAGATTGACAGGGCAAGGCGGGGGGCAGATCCCTCCGGCCACTCCCTGACACAGCGGCCCGAGTTCTACCGCGCGGCCGCCGGAATCATCAGAGCCCATCCATGGACCGGTGTCGGTACCGGCGATGTTGGAAATGCATTCGCTGATGAGTATGCAAGGAACGGCACAACTCTCAGTCCTCAATACAGGCTGAGGGCACACAATCAGTACCTGACCTTCGCCGTCACCTTCGGTATCCCTGGGATGATACTTGCCATGGCACTGATACTGATACCCTGGCTGACATGCAGGAACAGGGCCTCTTATATCTTCCTCCTGTTTGTTTCAATCGTTCTTGTATCGATGTTTAATGATGATACTTTCAGTTCGTTTACCGGAGCCGCTTTCTTTTCTTATTTTTACACGCTGTTAATTGTCACAAGCTGTAATCATGAAACTCAACGGAGAGGAGAGGAAATACCTTAAGCTGGCGATAGATACCGCTGCAGAAAATATCACAGATGGCGGGGGTCCGTTC
The DNA here is from genome assembly GCA_041740815.1 of Bacteroidales bacterium. Lineage (GTDB taxonomy): Bacteria > Bacteroidota > Bacteroidia > Bacteroidales > VadinHA17 > SR-FBR-E99. The sequence continues at coordinate 43,305 of JBGSLG010000165.1, read as the reverse complement.
GGTGCAGTGATAGTACGCAGCGGGAGTTTGCTGGCTACCGCCGGAAACAGGGTGGTGTCCGGTAATGATCCGACAGCCCATGCCGAAGTCCTGGCCATCAGACAGGCGGCAGAAGCCCTGAGTACTTATGATCTGAGCGACTGCGTGATATATGCTTCGTGCGAGCCCTGTCCCATGTGCCTGGGCGCCATCTACTGGGCAGGCATCCGTCGGATAGTTTACGCCAGTGACCGCTACCGTGCTGCCACCGCCGGATTTGACGACGAGAGAATATATACTGAACTGGCGCTTGGCACCAGTGAACGGAGTATCATCATGGAACGTGCCATGGAGGAAGAGGGCAACCTTGTTTTTAAGAAATGGGAGGAGTTCCCCGATAAAATCAAATACTGAAATTACAGATGCCAAGGGTTGACAGATCATTCTATCTGAGCGATGCGGTGACTGTGGCACAGCTTCTTCCGGGAATGGATATCGTTACAGCCTCCGGTGAGAGAACCGGACGGTTCATGATAACTGAGACGGAGGCTTACCTCGGTGACAGCGACAAGGCATGTCACGCCAGTAAGGGCAGGACCAGGAGGACGGAGCCGATGTTTCTCGAGGGTGGACATCTCTATCTTTATTTTGTTTACGGCATGCACTGGATGATGAATGTTGTCACCGGCCCGGCAGACTTTCCCCAGGCTGTTCTGATCAGGGGAGTGGATCAGTATTCCGGACCCGGACGTGTCACCAGGGGACTGAGCGTAGACGGGTCATACAACCGGGAGGATCTGGTTAAGTCGTCAAGGATCTGGATAGAGGATCAGGGTCTGCGACCGGAACTGGAAGCCAGTCCCCGGGTGGGGATAAACTACGCAGGCGAGCCGTGGGTTAGTAAACCGTGGCGTTTTAAGATAAAGGACAAATAAAAAGTAATGAAATGATAAAAGGATTCCGGCTGTGGAACAACATTACAGGGTGGGTAGTCTTCGCCATCTCGCTCCTGGTGTATCTCCTGACAATTGAACCGACAGTCAGCTTCTGGGACTGTGGTGAGTTCATCCTCTGTTCCTTCCGTCTTGAGGTGGGTCATCCTCCGGGCGCCCCGTTCTTCATGCTTCTGGGGCGGTTCTTCACACTCTTTGCGGGTGGAGACACATCAAAAGTGGCCATGATGGTAAACATCCTCTCTGCTTTTGCCAGTGCTTTCACCATTCTCTTCCTCTTCTGGTCAGTGACCAGGCTCATCCGGCTTGCAACCGGTGACGGTGAGGGTATCAGGGGCGGCAAGGCAGTAGCCATACTTGCCTCCGGCGTTGTGGGAGCCCTGACCTATGCTTTTTCCGACACCTTCTGGTTCTCTGCCGTTGAGGGAGAGGTCTACGCTACCAGCTCACTCTTTACCGCAGCGGTCTTCTGGGCCATCCTCAGGTGGTATGATGAGGCCGATGACCCCCACGCCAACAGGTGGATAATACTGATAGCCTATCTCATGGGCCTCTCAATAGGGGTACACCTGCTGAACCTGCTGACTCTGCCGGTGATTGTTCTGCTCTGGTACTTCAGGAAATACAAGGTTACGGGAAGAGGAGCAGCATGGGCCGTTGTAGTCAGTTTCCTCCTGCTCGGGGTCCTAAACTTTGTCTTCATCCCGGGTGTTCCCAAGGTGGCCGGCTGGTTTGAGCTATTCTTCGTAAATACACTGGGTTTGCCTTACAATACCGGTCTCTACATCTACCTGATCCTGCTGGCGGGCCTTATAGTATTCGGCATCTGGTATTCCCTGAAACGAAAGAAGGTCATCCTCAACTACGTGATGACGGTTGTAGCGGTGCTCATGCTTGGATACTCCTCCTTCGCCCTCATTATTATCAGGGCCAATGCCCATCCGCCAATGAATCAGAATGATCCGTCAGATGTCTTTTCATTCATCTATTACATAAACCGGACCCAGTACGGCCGTGCTCCACTTCTCTATGGCCACTATTACTCGGCGCCGGTTACAGGTGTCAAAAACAAGATAGGTGGTTACAACAAGAAAGAAGGGAAATATGAGCCTTACTATCTGAATGATTATGAATACGATAAAAGGTTCAAGACGCTCTTCCCCAGGATGTACAGCAATGACCCTGAGCATATCAGACAGTATGAATACTGGGGAAAGGTCGCAGGAAGGAAGATCGCTGTCAGGTCAGGCGGAGGAAGTGAGCAGGTCACACTTCCCACATTTGGCGAGAACCTGCGCTTTTTCTTCAGATACCAGGTAGGTGTGATGTACGCACGGTACTTCATGTGGAACTTCGCAGGGCGACAGAATGATGTCCAGGGCAACGGCAACGTCATGGACGGCAACTGGATCTCGGGAATACCCTTCTATGATAACTGGCGACTGGGCGATCAGGCGAAGCTTCCTGCCGAGAACCGTAACAGCCCTGCACGCAATCCATACTTTCTCCTGCCCCTGCTGGCAGGCCTGGCGGGAATCTTCTGGCAGCTAAGACGTGACCGAAAGGGGCTCTCGCTTGTCATACTGCTGTTCCTGATGACAGGGTTGGCCATCGTCACTTATCTGAATCAGTATCCCAGCCAGCCGAGGGAGAGGGACTACGCTTATGCGGGTTCATTCTATGCCTTTGCCATATGGACAGGCATGGGGGTAATGCTTCTGTATGACCTCTTAAGGAAATTTATGAAGGAGTATCCGGCAGCTGTAATGCCGGCTGTGGTGCTGATGGCAGCCCTGCCTCTCCTGCTTCTCATTCAGAATTATGATGATCATGACCGGTCTGACAGGTACACCGCACGTGACATTGCGGCAAACTATCTTGCCTCAGTTGATGAGAATGCCATTTTGCTGACTTACGGCGACAATGATTCATTCCCCCTGTGGTACATACAGGATGTTGAAGGCTACCGCACCGATGTGCGTGTTGCCAACCTTAGTTACCTGCAGAGCGGGTTTTATATTGAGACCATGAGCCGCAAGGCTTTCGAATCTGATCCGTTGCCATTTACTCTTTCCGCCGATAAATATGCCGAGGGAGTGCGTGTGCAGCTGCCCGTTGAGGATCTGATCAAAGAGCCAACTCCCATTGCAAAGGTGATGGAGTTTGCAGGGTCGGATGATCCCAAGGCCAAGGTTGATCTGTCAGGAAGAGGCGACTTTTTCAATTTCATCCCCGTCAGGGAATTTATTGTTGATGTCGACTCCGGTCATGTGATTGCCACAGGTGCCGTGAGGCCATATCATGCTGACAGGATGCTTAAACCGATGATCTGGAAGTTCAAAGGCACCATGGCTATCAAGGATGATCTTGCAGTGATGGATGTGATGGCAGGAAACAACTGGGAGCGACCTTTATATTATGCAGTTACAGTACCTGCCTCCAACTACATCGGGCTGGAGGATTACTTTCTTCTGGAAGGCATGGCCTACCGGGTCAGTCCGATAAGAATTGATGCCCCTGAAGACAGGGAGACCGGGATGGTGGACACCAAAGAGATGTATGAGAACATGATGACCCATTTCAAATGGGGTAATGCCGGGGAGGAGCATGTCTACCTCGACGAGAACAACCGCAGGATGTTCGATGTCTTCCGGCGCCAGTTCGCCAGGCTCTCAAAAGCACTTGTGCTTGAAGGCGATACTGTCAGGGCAATTGCTGCTGCAGAAAAGGGTCTCAGTATAGTTCCCCCTGAAAAGATGCCTTATGATTATTTCAGCTGTGACCTGGGCGAGGCCCTCGCAATGGCCGGAAGGAAGGATGATGCGGAGAAACTGTTTACAGCCATTGTCGACAATGCACTTGCTTCACTGACCTTCATCTCCAGCTTGCCTGACGATAAAACCTATGGTCTTGACTTCACTGCATCGGTATCACTGCAGGCCCTGCTTGATGTATACCATCTTGCAGGCAGGTTCGCTATGCCAGAGCTGGCAGCAAAGGCTTCGGAGGAGCTCAACAGGTACTACGGAGAGGTTCCTATGAGATGATCAGGAATTTTGGCAGACCGTTTCCGGCGGGTGTGATTTACCCCGAAGCCGTATACAGGATAAATGGTACGGGCAGAAGGCTTTATCTCACCTTTGATGACGGGCCTGACCCTCTCATCACTCCACAGATCCTCGATATACTGCAGGAATATGATATCCATGCCACATTCTTCTGCACCGGAAGCAAGGTGCTTGCCTCGCCGGGGCTCTTTGCCCGCATGGCTTCCGGGGGACATACAGTTGGCAATCACGGCTTCAGTCACCTGAACGGGTTGAAGACGCCCGTCAGAACGTACTGCTCAGACATACTCAGGGGCAGAGACATTACCTGCAGCAATCTGTTCAGGCCTCCCTATGGCAGGCTGAGAGTGAGACAGTTCAGGATATTAGAAAGGAGCATGCAGATAGTATTCTGGGATCTGATGCCCTATGACTTTGACGCTAAGCTGTCGGCTGAGGCTTCGTACGGCATTCTGAAACAGAGGATCAGGCCCGGGTCGGTGATTGTTCTGCATGATACAGCTGCAAGCAGTGCTGTTGTCTACCTCGACAGGTTCATAAAGGAGGCGCTTGAGGTTGGATATTCTTTCGGTTCCGTTGATGAATATTCGCATCGCGGCTGAGTTATTGATGCCTAAATGTTATTTTTGAAAAGGGAAAGAACTTAATAAAATGAATATACTGATACTGGGATCGGGGGGACGAGAGCATGCCATCACCTGGAAGCTGGCGCAGAGCAGCAGGCCGCTTCGGATCTACGTTGCGCCAGGTAACCCCGGCACCGCGTTGCTGGCAATCAACCTTCCTGTTGATCCGCTTGATTTTAAAGCTGTCAGGTCAACCGTCCTGACATATAATATCAGTATGGTTGTGGTCGGGCCCGAGGCACCGCTGGCAGAAGGTATTGCAGATTTCCTTGAAGATGATCCTGCATTGTCGTCGGTGGCGGTGATAGGTCCCAGGCGCAGCGGCGCCATGCTCGAGGGAAGCAAGGACTATGCCAAGGGATTCATGAAGCGGCACGGGATACCCACTGCTGCGTATGAGACTTTTACCTCTTCCAACGTTGAGGAGGCAGCACGCTTTATGCGCTCTCTTACCCCGCCCTATGTGCTGAAGGCAGACGGGCTGGCGGCAGGGAAGGGAGTATTGATCATTAACGACTTTGACGAGGCGCTGGCCGAACTGAGAGCGATTCTTGCCGGCCGGTTCGGGGCAGCCGGAAACAGGGTGGTGATAGAGCAGTACCTTAAGGGAATTGAGATGTCCGCTTTTATTATAACTGACGGCATATCATACAAGAATCTCCCGGAGGCCAAAGACTATAAACGTATAGGGGAAGGCGATACCGGAAAGAATACAGGAGGGATGGGGGCAGTGTCTCCTGTGCCTTTTGCCACACCCGCCTTCATGGCGAAAGTGGAAGAGCGGATCATCAGACCGACGGTGGATGGGCTGCGGGCAGAGGGCACCGACTATCGGGGCTTTTTATTTTTCGGCCTCATGAATGTCGGCGGTGATCCCTTTGTGATTGAGTATAATGCCCGTCTGGGTGATCCTGAGAGTGAGGTGATCCTTCCCCGTATTAAGAGTGACCTGTATGATCTTCTTGCAGGTGTGGCCCGGCGTGACCTGGCCAGCCGTGACCTGGTTACAGACTCAGCCACGGCGGTGACTGTGATGATTGTTGCGGGCGGTTACCCTGACAGTTATGAAAAGGGAACCCCGATAGAAGGAACGGACAAGTTGAAAGAGAGTACCGTCTTTCATGCAGGAACAAAGGTACGCAACGGCAGGCTGTTAACATCAGGAGGAAGGGTACTTGCCGTAACCTCGCGCGGAGCAACAATGCAGGAGGCTCTTGACAGGAGTTACAGGAGTATCTCCGGGATATATTTTGAAGGGATGAATTACAGGAAAGATATTGGGTTTGACCTGAAATCCACGGAGCAATGATAAAGTTTTTCAGGGGATCAGGCATTGGTCCGGTGTTGCTGCTGTCACTGGCAGCCCTGGCGCTCTGGGGTCAGTTTTTCATCTCGCCACCTCCGCTGACGGATTCCCCGGGCGGGGACCCGATGCCATTATGGGGCCTGATCACCAAGGTGCTGGAGGGCTTTCCGCTGCTGGCCGTCATCTTCTCCTTCGTCCTGATGCTGATAGTGGCAATAATATTGGTCAGGTTCAACACAGCTATCTTTTTTATCCCGAGAAGGACCTATATGCCCGCTCTTCTGTACATACTTTTATACGCTGTCTTTCCGGGAGAGATGGTGCTTAATCCGGCCCTGCCGGCCGCCATGCTCATATTAGCCGGCATATGGAGGATGGTCTCGGCTTACCGTGTCAACGGCATGACATTTAATTTTTTCGATGCCGCCCTCCTCATATCCACCGCCGGACTGTTTTATGCCGGGGCTGTCTGGTTTATCATCCTGGTCATTATTGGTGTTCTGATACTCCGGAGTCCTGACATGCGTGAGATTACAGTGGCTCTCGCCGGTGCCCTGCTTCCGTGGATAGTGTTTTATGCTGTCTGGTATGTGACTGGCGGCGACCTGTCGGATCTTACCGACACAATCAGACACAATCTCTTTGACCCTGTTCCCCCTTTCAACTGGGGCCGGAGCCTGATTATACTTCTGGTGGTGACAGGGCTCAATCTGCTTCCTGCTCTCTTCTCGCTTGTCAGGGAGATGCCTACGTACAAGATCAGGTCACGCAAGACCTTTGAGCTCTTCCTGTGGATGATAGCTTTATCTGTAGCTGCCTATCTTCTTGTGCCTGCGGTTACCGAGGAATTGTTTGCTGTTCTGGCAATCCCGGCAGCATTCATCATGGCCGGGTACTATACTTTCGCCCGGCGTCTGGCGACAGCGGAGATTCTTTTATGGTTGATGGTGATTATGCTTATTATTGAACGGATGTGGCCCTGGTGATCATTTACTTGATCATGCAAACCACGCCTACTCCCGAGCCCTGCTCCCCGTTCATAAAATCATACCAGAGTGTATAAAGCCCAGTCTTGTTGCAGATAAAGTCAATTGTAGTGTACTTTTTGCCTGAGGATTTATTGAATGAAGAGATGAGTTGCTTTCCCTGGTCATAGATTGTGATTGTAAGTTCTCCTTTTGAACCGGGAGCATCGCATACAGAAAACCTGTATTTCATATTTTTCATCAGGTACATATTGGCCTTATAGACCGGCGATGCTGCATTGGCAGCGGCGGCCGGCAGCTGTACCCGGAAATCCTTCAGGTAAGTTGTATTGTCGCCGGCGGCGAGGACGCAACTGCTTACAAGATCTTCAGTTGCAGGCTGACCCTGAACCATTGAGGGCAGAAGCAACATGGCGAGGGATATGATGACGAGCCGGCTTTTCATCTTATTTGCCATATATTAATTTGGTTCTCACATCTTTGGAGATTGCGGCTACCTGAGCCAGCTGTTCATCACTCATCTCAACGATGCTCTCCTCATTCTGTACCATTACCAGCCGCCCATCCTGCTCTACCGTCTCCGGTTCCCCCAGCCGGTAGGTGATGCGAACGTCACGGTATGTGGCGGCTATCGTCTCCATCATTGCATAGAGCGAGGCATAGTCAGCACTGCTTTCCCGGTATGGGCGAAGGAGCATCAGCAGGTCCCCCAGGATGATCTTCTGTTCGCCGATACGGTCCCTGAGGATTTCGTCATGATTGCCCAGTGCAACCTGTGATGCCAGGTACTGACCTTCAATCCATACACCCGTTATCATAAGCGCGGAGATTGATCCCCTTTCATTGTCCCTTAGGTATTCGTCTATCTGGTTGTAGGAGTTGACTGAAATAAAGAGCAGGGAGTCAAGGTTCGACTTGCTGACAGACAATCTCTTCAGCGTCTCGAAATCGAAATACTGACCAACACGCAGTCCGTCCGCCAGTCGCTTAATTGTAGAAAGTACATCTACTGAGTTTCCGGTTTTCTCATACATGTTGAGGTAGCCGAGATCGGCTCCGTAAATGCCAAGCATCACAGCCTTCTGAAAGTTGGTAGTGAGCCTGTCCGCGCCCTGGGTGGGAGCCAGGTACTCTGCCGAGAATGGTACCTCCAGACTCTGAAGTATTGCAGCAATCTCTACCGGCGAGGCAATATTCTGGACGATATCTGCAACGGCTTCGTCACTTAGTTTCACAGCCTCACCTGCCGGAACGGAATCGGCCACGGGAAAGCTGAGTCCTCCCTGCCTGGCGCTGTTGTCCCCGCATGCGCAAACAGACATGAGCAGGATCACAGTGACCAGCTTTGAAATTGTTCCTGTCATCAGGCGTTCTTGTTTGATTACAAATGTATGAAAAATGGTCATTTCTGGTTTACCGGTCTCTTTTTTTCGAATCGCAGGTTTTCTATGTATAGAACGATCCGTCTGAGGGTTTCAGTATATAACATAATGTAAAGTAGCACTATTGTGGAAAGCACAAGCAGGATATTGAACCTGAAGGTATCAATTGTGAGACCCATGAACCTCTTCACCGGAGCCATGAAATGTGTCCGGAAATTAAGTTTTCCGGACGGGACCGGTTCGAGATAAATAAGGTCAGCATTCTGTACGAGCCTGTTTTGAAATTCAAGCATCTTATTTTTCTCGTACACTTTCCTCATTATATCTTCAAGCTTGTCATTGTGGTATCTGTTGTACAGAACTTCGAGCGCCTCCTTGTTGCTTCCGATATAGTTGTCGAGACTCATATCTGCAAGATTGCTCAGCCTGCGGTACTCCGTGTCGGCGCTGTTAAGCCACAGTGCCAGCCGTTCTCCAAGTCCGGCTGTGAATAAGCCGGGTTTGATTGAGTCAACTCCGGTGAAAGAATCGATTATTCCTGCTGCCGATAATGTCGCTGACTCATTTTGTAAAAGCATAAGTTCACTGTTGTCCGCTTCTAATCCGCCTTCGCGGTCAAACTGCTCCATGATGTTTTCAAGGGCATCACTAACCCTGGGTATACGGTAAATGGTGTTGAAGTCGGAGACGCTCATCTGCTTTTTGAGCGGGTAGACCCTGCGGCCATATTCACTGCCTGTGAACTGCTTGACCATGAGAGCCTCATAGGTCCAGCGGGTAGGCATTATCTCCGCTATGACCGGCACCCTGTCAGGATTGGCGATTTTTCTGTTAAGCTTGTCAAAGGGGAACATTCCTCCGCTGAGCACCATCATCGGAATCATCAGCAACGGGATCACGATGTATATTGTAACCGCCGAGTTCAGCGCCGAGGAGATGTTCAGTCCTATCATGTTAGCGCATAAGGCCGTGGCGAAAAGGGCCAGCCAGTACTGAAAAAAGAGTCCGTGGATACCAAGTACAGGGTTGGCCACCAGGAGGAAAAGAAAGACCTGCAGGGCAGAGATTGCGGCCATCACTGTCATCTTGCTCAACAGGTAGCTGCTTCGGCTCAGATGGAGAAAATGTTCCCTCCTGAGCATCTTCCGGTCCCTGAATATCTCCTCGGCGCTGATCGTCAGCCCGAGGAACAGGGCAACGATTGTGCTCATGAATATATATATGGGGATGTTTTCGTTCTCCCTGAAGATATAGACTCTGGAAGAGGGGTCTGCAATGTATCGTATAATATATGACAGGATAAGCCCCAGGACCGGTCCCTCAAGCAGGGTAAGCAGCATGTATTGCCTGTTGGCTATTTTGCTTCTGATGTCACGTGCCAGGAATATAAGAGTCTGCTTCACCCATCCCGGCCTCCGGAGGCTTGAATAGGGCTCGGAATCCTCCTCCGGGTGAGGCAGGCCTTTGTTTTTTCTGTGAAATGCATCAGCCCATTCAGACGGAGAGACTTTTCTCTCGTCAGTGTACCTTCCGAATTCATCCACCACCTTGGTTTCAAGGATCTTGAACAGTGTCTCGGGGTTCACCGTACCGCAGGTGGGGCACTCAGCTATCTCACTGTTTATCTGTGCCTCCAGGGTTTTAAAATGAACTATAGATTCCATGGGATTGCCATAGAAGACCAGGTGACCCTCAAGGTCAAGCACCAGCACCTTGTCAAAGCTCTTGAATATTTCCGATGACGGCTGGTGTATGACCGTGATGACCAGTTTGCCTCTCAGGGTCAGCTCATGGAGCAGTTCCATCACGTTCCCGGAGTCGCCAGAGGAGAGCCCTGATGTAGGTTCATCAAGGAACAGAACTGACGGTTCACGGATGAGTTCAAGCGCTATATTCAATCTTTTACGCTGGCCGCCGCTGATCACCTTGTTCATGGGTGAACCCACCCGGCAATCTCTCTTATCAAAAAGTCCGAGGGTACTGAGCGACTGGTTTACCACGGCAGTGAGCTCCTCCCTGGTTTTTCCCGCGAAGCAGAGTGAGGCTGCGTACCAGAGGTTCTCGAACACCGTCAGGTCCTCCACCAGGAGGTCATCCTGAGGTACATAGCCGATGACCCCGTCAAGTCGGTCATCCTGGCTGAAGAGAGAGATGCCGTTGATCCGGACATCGCCGGAGACAGGCCGCACAAGGCCTGTAAGAAGGTTGAGGAGAGTGGTTTTGCCAGAGCCGCTGGCTCCCATGATTGCTATCAGTTTCCCTTCACGTGCTTCAAAGCTGACATCTGAGATGGCCGGAACGCTGTCACTGAAACTGTATCTGAGTTGTTCCGCAACAAAGGTGATACGATGGATATCATGACCGGATACGAACCTTGAGATTATGTCACTGTAATAGATCGTCGGGGCGTAGGGCGAGTTCACGGTGCTTCCCGGGGCGAAGGTATAAACCTTCCGGCAGACCATGGGCAGTCCGTTGAGGTAAGATGTACCTGCACAGAAGCACCTGAGAAAATAGAGGTTTACGCTGGCAACCTTCAGGAAAACGATGAAGGCTTCTTTTGTCTGGTCAGCAAGAGAGGGGCTGCCGGAACTGATTGCCAGCATTGTGGAACCGGTAAAGCCCTCCCTGTTCTCCTCCCTGACAAACTGCATGATGCTGTTGAACTCATCATGAGAGATTTTAAATACCTCGGCGATTGTGTTGATAATGTTCATGCGCTGAGGAGTATACTGCTTGTCGAAGTCGATAAGCTCAAAACAGCGCATCAACACAATGACCCTCTGTTCCTGTGTAAGGGTCTTGTTGATCTTTTTACAGTTGTTTAATATCCTTATGGAGTCTTTTACCGAAGCGGTTTGCGAATCGCCTTTTTTGCCTACAGTCTGAAGGGGCCCTGCATTCTCCACGAAAAGGTTCATGAACTCATCAGCGCTCTGATGTGAAAGCTGCTTTGTCAGAAAGGCTGAGACAAAGTTGCGCTCGCCCTCCAGCATGCCTCCGTCCTGCTTGACTATCAGGGCGAATAGCTCCATCATCGCCCGCAGGATCTCTTCACTCATTTATCAGGTAAGGTTTAGTCAACTGTAACCGCCAAGTTAAGAAAAATATGGTAGAAAATCCGGTACAAATAATGCACTAATTGTTTTCAGCCATTATCGTTAGTTATGAGAAATATCCTTTTGGTCGTAGACTATTAATTATATTGTGCCCATATATGAGGTATCTGCTATTCATATTATTTATATTCCTGACTGGCTCGCTCTACGCCCAGGCCCTTCCCGGCTTCAAGCCATCAGGGGCATTTGACGAGCAGCAGATTGTAATTGAAGATTCCCCTCCGGGAACACGGATTCTGATCAACGCCCCTCTTACAGGCTTTGGCCCGGATGACCGTGTTATGCTGGTTCTCTATGCCCTGCCCAACGGAAACTCCATTGAACAGACCTTTGGAAAGAGACTGCAGGAGGGCGATGACTGGCATTACGATATTCAGCATATAGGTGCACAGACCAGATTTCTGAGGAATGTTATCAGTGACAGGACCATTGTGGTGGCGTACCTTGAGAACAGCCGCAAAAGCTGGCCTGCATGGAACGCTGCAAATCCCGACTACCGCGAACAGGTGAAAGGGATTGTGGATGGGATCACCTCGCTTTTTGCTCCCTGGAACCCCGAACTTGTCCTGAACGGCCACAGCGGTGGCGGGCGCTTTATCTTCAGCTTCATTGATGCTCATGATCAGATACCGCAGGAGGTGGTCCGCATAGCCTTCCTCGACAGCAGCTACGGGTATGATGACGCCCTCTACGGGCCGAAGATTGTCAGCTGGCTGAAATCGGACATGAACAGGTACCTGTGCACTCTGGCATACAATGACAGCGTGGTCATCTACAACGGCAAACCGCTGGTCTCCCCGACGGGAGGCACATGGTACCGCAGCAAGATGATGAAGAATTACATTGACGGCTCGTTCAGGCTGAAGCAGCGCCAGCGCGATTCGCTGCTGTGGGTCGCCTCGCGCGACAGGCGGATTGAGATTATCTTCAAGCCCAACCCGGAAGGTAAGATATACCACACGCGGCAGGTTGAGTATAACGGATTTATCCACAGCATGCTGAACGGCACCAAGCATGAGCGGAAGGGATACAGCTATTTTGGAGAACGTGCATATTCCGACCTGATCGCCGACAAAGTTATTTTACCGGTACGGAGACTGAATATACCGGGGCGTGATCGCTCGGCAGAGACCGGAACGGCGTTCATGGGACGCATAAGTGACCTGCCCCGAGAGGAGCGGGAGGAGGAGATCTTTCGTGCCGCCTCATCGGGAAACATTCCCGGATTCCTGAGGGAGACAATCACCCTCAGGGGAATCTTCAATGATGCCAATGGAACTCCGCATACCCTTGAATATGAAGTCATGCCTGATTACCTGGCTATTGGCAGTGATGATGACTTCTGTCGCATTCCCATGAATCCACGCACCGCACAGAGGCTGGCAGACCTGTTTGGTGCCTCGCTGCTGACAGCAAAACTCAGTGACCATGTCTGGGCCGGCGCCGAAGTAAGGCTTGTACCTTTCAATTATATCCCGGTTGGTAATGCAAATGAGCTGGTGACAAAGTTTGAGGAGCACAACGGACAGATAGAGAGGCAGCTTGCTGATGCCGGAGGACGTCACGGGCAACTGGTGGCAGGCATAAAGAAGGATGTTATCATTTCATCGCGTATAGCTGAACGCCCTGACAGGGTGGTGATATACGGATGGCATAAGACTGACGGCAAGCCGATACAGCCAGTTTACAGCGGGCATGTTTACTGGTATGTCGATTACAGTCATGGCATCCGGTTCATGAACAGGCAGGTCATGCTTGACGGCCATCCGGCTGATGTAAGGGAGTTACTTAAGGATCCGGTCCTCTTCAGGATTCTCAGCAATGAGGATACACCGTTTGAGATGCCATTTTACAGTCTTCAATCTCCAGTCCTTAGTCTTCAGTCCACCATTTTTAACAACCAGATAATCAAATAGATATATTGACTGCCGATTGCCGACTGAAGACTGCCGACTCACTTCAGTCACTACTGCCTGCTGCCTGATTCACCGTATCCCGGGCCGCGGACCACGCGGCCGGGGGTGGCGCCGGTGTGCTCCCCGTCACGCATAACCTGCACCCCGTTGACAAAGACATGCGTCATCCCGGTGGAGAGCTGATGGGGATCTTCAAACGTTGAGTGATCCTGTATCTTCGCGGGGTCAAAGACCACAACGTCGGCAAAATATCCCTCCTTAAGCGCCCCGCGCCTTTCAATTTTCATGTTGGCAGCCGGGAACATTGTAAGCCTGTGTACTGCCTCTTCAAGAGATATGACCTTTTCGTCCCTGACATACCTGCCAAGCAGACGGGCGAAGTTGCCATATGCCCTCGGGTGTGTTGCAGACTTGAGGGAGACGCCCTCCGGCGCCATAGACTTGCCGTCAGAACCGAAAGCCATCCAGGGCAGCGAGATCTGCTTCCGGAGATTATCTTCAGACATTGAGAAGAATACAGCCGTTACATTGCTGCCGTCATCTATTATAAGGTCCATCACTGTCTCTTCAGGTGAAGTGCCCCTGATGGCGGCAATCTCGGTGAGCGTCTTACCCTGGAGGTATTTCAGGGAGTCAGTATTGAACCCGATAACAAGTACCTTGTCAGGCGATCCCTGTTTTCTCATGATGGTTTTAATGATCTCGGGCCCCACCAATTTCCTGACTTCAGGATCTTTGAGGCGGGCAACCCATTTCTCAAAACCACCCTCCTGTACCCATTCAGGCATAATGATCCCAAGCCCTGTTGAGCTGGCAGGGTAGTTGTACATGTCGGCAGTGATTTGAAGTCCTGCTGCCCGTGCTGAGTCGATCTTCGCAACGGCCGCCTCGAGTTTACTCCAGTTTGTTCTGCCAACCTGTTTCAGATGATATATTTCCGACCTTATTCCTGTCTCATGAGGTATTTTCAGGAAGTCGTCAATGGATTCGAGGAACGTTTCATCCTCGTTCCTTATATGTGAGATGTACATTCCGTCGTACTCCGCTGCCACCCGGCACAGCTCTGCCAGTTCTTCTGTTGATGCGAAGCTTGCGGGGATATATTCAAGTGCCGAGCTTACACCAATTGCTCCCTCCTCCATGGCCTGCCTGACGAGCAGTTTCATCGAATCCATCTCGGCAGGGGTAGGAGGACGGTCGTCATATCCCACTACATGGATCCTGAGTGTCGAGGTCCCTACAAACGATGCGATGTTCGTTGAGACGCCCCGTTTCTCAAGATAATCTAGGTATTCACCCAGGGTTGTCCATTCAATATCGTACCTGATATCGCCCTGCGAAGCCTTCATCTCTCTTTTCATGCTCTCGCTCCACGGACCCCAGGAGTCACCCTCGCCAACCACCTCCAGTGTCACTCCCTGGCAAATGTCGCCCATCGACCTGCCGTCCTCAATTAGTGACTCCACTGACCAGCTAAGCATGTTGATGAAACCGGGTGCAACCGTCAGTCCGGTTGCGTCTGTCTCGCTTACACCCCTGGCTTTTCTTAGGTCTCCAATAGCCGTAATGGTGTCGGACATAATACCAATATCCGCGGTAAATGCGGCAGATCCTGTGCCGTCAATTATGTTACCGTTCCTGATCAGGAGATCATAGGTTACAGATGCGTTGCATCCGTAAAAAATTAATAATAGGGGGAATAATGCTTTTAAAAGTCTCATAACGTGGTCAGATAAAGTTAAAATATTCAGAAAAGAGGAAGCATGGCTGCTGATAACAAAGTTAATTTTTTCTCTCTGAAGAAGAAAATTTAATCTTCTTTTCAGATTTGTATGACATATTAACTGGCTCTTTTACAATGGTGCACCATCTTTCCGGCGTTATGTGACAGTTGCTCTGAGGTGCATTGGTTGTGCTTTCTGCTCTATCACCCATGGCGTGTCACATATATGCTTTTAAACAGTTATGATGTAATACAAATTTATTTTTGTTGAATTCATTTATGTTGTAACTTGTGGGGGTTAACCATTAATCTAACGCCTTCTTCATGAAAAAGCTTATCTTCATTTTAATGTCGGTTTTGCTAGTCAATGCCGGCATGGCGCAGACACGTGTTACCGGAACGGTGACCGCCTCTGATGATGGCTCTCCAATCCCTTACGCAGTGGTGCTGCTGAAGGGTTCGAGGGGAGTCGGAACCAACACTGATGCTGACGGCAGGTTTGCCCTTGGCGGAATTCCGGCCGATGCTGTTCTTGTGTTCAGCTATGTCGGATATAAGACACAGGAGATCCCTGTTGCCGGCAGAACAGTTGTGAATGTTGAGCTGGTAACCGATGCTCTTGCTCTCGATGAGGTTATCGTCGTAGCCTATGGAACATCAACGAAAGGGACCTTCACCGGTGCCGCCAGTGTGGTAAGGGCTGATGCCATCAAGGATGTTCCCACGCTCTCTTTTGAGAACGCCATGGGTGGCAAGATAGCCGGTCTCCAGGTAACCACTCTGTCGGGCCAGGCCGGATCAACTTCTTCAATCAGGGTGCGCGGTCTGGGCTCAATGAACGCGTCCAACGAGCCTCTGTATGTTGTTGACGGTGTCCCGGTCATCTCCGGAAACGTTTCGCAGATGGGAATCTACACCTCGAGTAACGTCATGAGCACAATCAATCCCAACGACATTGAATCGATTACAGTCCTGAAGGATGCTGCGGCATCTGCACTCTACGGTTCAAGAGCAGCCAACGGTGTAATCATGATCACCACAAAGCAGGGCAAGCTGGGTAAGCCAGTTGTCAGTTTCAAGACATCTGTTGGTATCACCCCCTCATTTGCCACTGATAACTACGAGGTTGCCAGCACCGAGCAGCAGGTAGAGATGTACTACGAGAACTTCTGGAATGCTGGTGTCTATTATGAAGGCAGGACGATAGAAGACGCCAGCACAAGAGCGCTGAATCAGCTAAACAACAGGTTCAACAAGCACGGTTATACATTCTCAGCGCCTGATCATACAATCAATTCGCTTACAATCGGTGGGGAACGGGCCGGCCAGTACTTTGACTGGGAAGATAAGCTGTTCCGCACCGCAGTTTTCCAGTCGTATGACCTTTCAGTAAGCGGAGGAACGGATGTTTCAAATTATTATACCTCATTCTCATATACAAAAGACCTTGGCCGTAGTGTGATTAACGAGTTTGACCGTATTACCGGCAGGATCAACTTCAACCAGAAGGTCGGCAAGCATATTGAGCTCACAACCAGTGTAAGCGTGTCATCAAGTGGTAAGGAGGGATTCAATGACACCCGCGCCCTGGGAAACAACTACTTCCTGCAGAGCCGGAACCTTTTGTGGGGTCTTTACTGGCCTACCGATTTTGAGACAGGGGAACCATGGACAACCAGGTATGGAAGCTATGCCTACAACCCAATATATTACAACACCCAATGGGAGAACTGGTCTAAGACCCAGAGGGTTTTTGCCAATGAGACCCTCCTTATAAAGATTCTTCCCGATCTTAACCTGAAGTCAATCTTTTCATTTGACAACACCCAGACATTTGACCATCTGTACTACAGCGCTCTGCACTTCAGTGGTTCCAGTGTAATCGGGTCGGTGACTGAAAATAGCACCAAGATCAACGAGATAGTATCATCCACCACACTCAACTACAGTAAAACATTTGGTGCAGTACACACTGTGAACGCTCTTGTAGGATGGGAGGTCGCGAAGAATAACACGGATTACCTGAGGGCCTCAGGCACCAATCTGGCAACAGGTACACTCTACACTGTGGCAACAGCAGGTAAGCTCGACGCCAATGCATACTACTGGGGTAATACTATGGCCTCGATGCTTTCACGCGTTGAGTACAATTATGATAACAGGTATTATGCGTCAGCATCTTTCCGTCGCGACGGTTCATCGAAACTCGGTCCCGCATCACGCTGGGGCAACTTTTGGTCTGTTGCCGGATCATGGAGAATCGACAAGGAAGACTTTATGCAGAATGTGGCTTTGATCAGCAGCCTGAGACTCAGGGCATCATACGGCGTAAACGGAACCCTACCATCTGACATTTACGGATGGAGGTCGCTAACCAGCTATGCCAGCAAGTACATGGAGCAGCCGGGCGGGGGTGTAAGCACAATAGCTGACCCTAATCTGTCATGGGAAACGAGCTACACATACAACCTTGCATTGGAGTTCGGAATACTTGCACAAAAACTCACGGGTTCAGTTGAATACTTTAACAGGGATTCTAAGAACCTTCTCCAGGATGTGCCAATCTCGATGGTGACCGGATTTGGCTCAACACTCCTTAATGTAGGAGAAATCAACAATAAGGGTGTTGAGATCGAACTTAATGGGGAGATACTGAAGAAGGGTAATTTTACATGGAATGCAGGTCTTACAGCATCCCATGTCAAGTCTACCGTAACAAAGCTCTACGGAGGACAGAACATAGTCTGGTTTGAACCAACAGGCGGTGACAACCGTACCAGGTTCATCTACAAGGAAGGTGAATCTACACTGGCGATCTACGGACGGGAGTGGGCAGGAGTTGAACGGGAGACAGGCGTGAACGTATGGTTCCTGAATAATGATGTTACCCCTGACCTTACTTTTGACGGCCGGCCCGCAACATATGATTATACGGAGGCTTCTGAGGTAATTCTTGGTGATGTTCATCCAAAGCTCTTCGGAGGCTTCAATACTGATCTGGCCTGGAAAGGTGTTTCACTTGGTCTTAACTTCATGTACAAGCTTGGAGGCAAAACTTATGATGCTGCCGGAAAAGACGTCAATGATGACGGGTACTACTGGGAAAGGATTATGTCGCTTGACGCCTATGAGAACAGATGGACTCCCGAAAACAAGGATGCCATCTATCCGCAGAGAGTTGCAGTTGACTTCGAAGACGTCAACCAGAAGAGCAGCAGGCATATGCACCCGGCTGATTTCGTGAGACTCAAGAGCTTAACCCTTGCATACAGCCTTCCTTCCGATCTGCTGAGCAAGGTCAGAGTGTCAGGTGCGAGGATATACTTTAACGGTGCCAATCTCTGGACACTTGCTGCCTATAAGGTGTATGACCCCGAGGTCAATGAATATGGATCGCGAGGATGGGAGATGCCGATTGGTAAGACTTATACATTCGGCATTGAAGCCAGTTTCTAATCTTAAAAAGGTACTACGATGAAAAAGATAACAATCATACTTACGGTACTGGGCGCCATGCTGATCACCTCATGCGAGGATTTTCTTGATGTACAGCCCAGCAACATGGCGAACCCGGAGACCTCGATTACCAATGCGGTTGACGCCAAGGTGGCGATCAACGGTCTGATGAGAAAGATGACCTCTTCCAGCTATTACGGACGTGATTTCGTGATCTTTGGCGATGCCAAAGGAGGCGATTTTGCCATTCGTTCACAGGGTAGGGGACTTGATTACTATTATTCATTCAACCACTCAGCCACATCAGGGACCGGTGCCGGGTTCTGGAGCCAGATATATCACAATATTCTGCAGGCAAACAACCTGATTATGAGTATTCAGAAGATGGAAGATGCCGGCAGCGGTACTGCCACGCTGAGTGATTTCAAGGCACAGGCTCAGACAGCAAGGGCGCTCATGTATTTTGACCTCGTCAGGATATACGGCAAATCCTACAATATGGACCAATCATCATTTGGTGTTCCGCTGGTTCTTGAACCGCTAGGGTTTTCAGCCAAACCGACCAGAGCATCAGTGGAAGCTGTCTACACCCATATCCTCAAGGATCTCACCGATGCAGCGCCGTTCCTGTCGAAAAACAAGGTCAACGGTTACTTCAATTACTATGCCAACAAAGCAATTGAGGCAAGGGTACAGCTCTACATGGGCAACCATACGGCCGCTCTTGCAGATGCCGAGGAAATTATTACAAGCGGCAAGTACTCGCTATATTCAAATGCAAATTGGGTTGGTTCCTGGGCCACACAGTTCGGTGCTGAATCAATATTTGAACTTGCAATCTATCCTGCTGAGGCAGACCTTACGACCGGATCACTGGGCTATTATCTCCTACGTCGTAACAAGGTTACCGGAGCATCAGGCTGGTTCATGGCAAGCGACTACTGGATTACACGCATGTCTGAGGATCCGACTGATGTCCGTTGGGGAATTATGGAACGTGATGAAACTTCAACAACTAGATTGGGCTCTTCCCTTAAATATGTCGGAGGCACCGCCTTTGTGGGAGACAAGGGATCACGTTCAGCAGTCAATATCAAGGTCATACGGCTTTCCGAGATGTATCTCCTTGCCGCTGAGGCTGCGCTGGGTCTTCCCACTCCGGACGCTGTAAAGGCAGCTACTTACCTGAATGAGATCCGTAAACGGGCACCGGCCCTTGTTCCTGCTGATGAGACAACCGTTACGGTTGACATGATTATGGATGAGAAGAGCAAGGAATTTTTTGCCGAGGGTCACAGGTACTTCGATATGATACGCCTGGATAGGAGCATCGAGTTCAATGATGAATTCATTACTCCTGCTGTCTTAATCACGCACCGCGACAAGATAATCGACAGGACATTCTACAAAACCCTGCTGCCTATCTCACAGACGGAGATAGATGCCAACCCGGCAATCGCATCCCAGCAAAATCCGGGGTACTAGGTTTTATAGGTTTGTTTCTCTGTGAGGGCGCTTCGAAAGAGCGCCCTCTTTTACTTAATAGTAATCAGGCGATAATTTCAGACCGGTCTGGTCTACGGATTAACATCAGGGAGGTTAACGGCGTATATACAGGTATCCGCTTATTGACAGTCCGTTTTCTGCATTGATAATATAAAAATATGTGTCATCAGGCAGCGGCTCGCCATTATAGTTGGTACCGTGCCACAGGTTGTCATAGCTGAGATTCTCATAGACAAGGGCCCCTCTCCTGTCAAATACCGTCAGTTGAACTCTTCCAAGGATCTCCATTCCCTCCAGGAAAAAGTAGTCGTTCAGTCCGTTCATGTCGGGTGTGATAAGCGATGGTATTGTCAGGTTCCTGACTGTAATCATCATCTGATCTGTAGCTGGCGGGCATACGCTGTTGGTCACAGACCATACGAGAATATTTTCGCCTGAACTCAGGCTGCTGACCACGGAAGCCGGGTCATTCTCATCTGCAAAGACCCCTGAGCCTGTCTCGACAGACCATGTGCCCGTTGAGTTTTGGTCAGGTGCGGTTGCACTGAGGGTGGCTGTGAACAGGTATGTCAGTTCCTGGTCGGGGCCGGCATCTGAAACAGGCGGCTGTAAGGCCGTGACAGTCACAGGTTCAGTAGCCGAGCAGCCTCCGTTAATAGTTCCTCTTATGAAGTATGTGCCAGCGGGCGCGGCAGCGGGTGTTGTCAGCGGCAGGGTATTCTGTACATCCCTCCAGTAAGTGAAAACCAGGTTGGGTGTTGATCCGGCGGTGACAGCAGGCCTGGTCAGATCAGCTGTGCCAGGTGCACAGAAAGGAGCAGGGTCAGTGACTACCAGGGTAGGGAAGGGACCGGGCTGAGGATTGATGACCACGTCTGAAGATACAGCCGATGTACAACCTGAGCTGCTCGTGACTGTGAAATTATAGGAACCGGGATCAAGTCCGAGAACGGTGAAACTGGTTCCCGATGCAACAGCTGTTACACTCCCCGGGAATCGTGTCAGGGTCCAGCTTCCCTGTGACGGCAGCCCGTTGATGACCACTCTTCCTGTTGGCTGATCGCAGGTAGGATGTGTGATGACTCCCGGCATCGGAGGTGTTGGTGTGGCCGGTTGTGCATTAATGACTACCGTTGCTGAAGGGGCAGAGACGCACCCGTCAGAATTCCTCACTGTGAATGTATAGCTTCCTGCCTCAATTCCTGCGATGGTTGTACTGACTCCGGTTCCTGAGTAGATAACACCGTCAGGAGACCTCGTCAGGTTCCATGAGCCGGATGATGGCAGGCCTGATAGCACTACGCTCCCTGTTGAGACATTGCAGGATGGTTGAGTAATGGTACCGGGCAGCGGAGGACCAACTGCTGCCGGACCGGCCACAACCACTATGTCGGATGACGGTCCGGAGGTGCATCCCCCTGAATTGGTAACGGTATAGCTCCAAGTACCGGGTTCCAGGTCTGTAATCAACCTGCTGGTTCCTGTCCCCGTGACAGTGACTCCTCCCGGAGACCTGGTAAGGGTCCAGGTACCAGAGGCAGGAAGCCCTGACAGCGTAACGCTTCCTGTGAGGGAGGAGCATGATGGCTGGGTGACCGCGCCGGGCACCGGTGGTGTGGGCGTCACCGGACTGGGGTTTATTACCGCATCGGCTGAAGCAGCCGAGACACAACCATCGGCGTTGGTGACAGTGAAATAGTATGTGCCTGGATCCAGTCCTGATATTGTAAGTGAAGTGCCACTGCCCGGGTAGGTCTGGGCTCCCGGGTACAGGCGGACGGTCCAGCTTCCTGCATCGGGTAACCCCGAGAGAGACACCTGGCCGGTGGCTGAAGTGCACGTGGGTTGTACAGTGGATGATATGACAGGTGCACCCGGGGATAGAGGTACAGCATTGATAGGTATATTGTCAGACGGCCCGGAGGTGCATCCGCTTTGGTTGGTGACGGTATATCTCCATGTACCATCCGTAAGTCCCGTTACGGTATAGGTGCCGCCACTGCCTGTGATGGTTTGGCCATCAGGCAGCCGGGTAAGAGTCCATGATCCTGTTGAAGGAAGGCCCTCGAGCACAACGCTGCCCCCCGGTACTGAACAGGAGGGCTGGGTGATCTGGCCAACCCTGGGCGGCTCAACCGTGGCACATCCAAGCTTAGTCATGTAATCCTCCACCTCACCTGAAGTAGTAGCCCCTGTGGGGCTGCTGACCCTGGGACCGATCCTGAAGCGTACAAAAAGCGGTGCTGAAGTAATAGCATTGTCAGGGATATCCACTGTAAGGTTGTATGTGGATGACCCCGAGGGCACCCTGATATTGTCGGCAACTCTTTCATCCTTATCCGCAAAATCCCCGTCGCTGTTCCAGTCAAACCAGACGCTCAGGTATCCTGCGGTGAAGTATGAGGCGGTGGTCCTGACAGGAATCACCACTCTTTCTCCCGGTGCCATTTCGGGAAAAGTAACGCCGTCTTCGTCATCGTTTCCGTTCAGGTCATCGCCGTTGGCTTCATCCGAGTACTGGCTTGAGGCTTCGGTGTCAGGCCTGGTTCCCATGTATGGATAGGTTGTGACTTCATGCCACGCGGCACCATAACTTAGCGGTGCATCCCCGAAATCGAAGGTTTCATCGTCCTGCATGAGAAGAAAATCAGGATTAAGCATCGCTGCTCGCAGAAGATCGCTGTTTCCAGCGGGATTACCGGCTGTCAGCGTGAAAACAGGCAGGAGAGCTAATGAAACGATTAATATTGTGATGTTAATTTTATTTCCCATTTTCAGGTGTATTCATGCCTGGCGTCCAGAGGCCGGCCTCAAATGTTACAAGTTAGGTACGATCGGGGGCAAATACAAAGATAATTTGACCGCCGGAAACCATTGTTCTGCAGTAGGTAATGCCTCCCGCTGCCATGTTTAGGTCGTCTGTGACTGAAGAAACTGCTGCTCAGCATAAAATCTAATTTGACGAAATAATCTAATCAGTTGATAAATAAACCGCTGAAAAGCTCAATTGTTCTGTGGAGGAAGTTAATTTAGCTGTTAGCACTGATTTCATTAATTTTAACGTCCGGAGCCGGAATAAAATAAAAGCTCAAGATTTATTTTACCATATAACACACTCAACCAACGGGGAGGAATTGAATATGAAAGAAAGAATGCAACAATGTACGCCGGCATCGGGTGCCGTTTACGGTCTTGGCCTGATAGGCGCTGCCATCTATTTTATTTCCGCTGCAACAGGATTCTGGATGGGGGTACTGGGATTCCTTAAGGCGATTGTATGGCCTGTCTTCCTGGTAATGGAAGCGTTCAAGAGCCTGGGAGTCTAGTTCAGGCAGGTTTCGGGAAACACAAAAGACTGAATTTCAGTGCAGGATTAGTCCTGTGCCTGTTCCTGATGCTGGTGTTGCGGCTCACCGCAGAAACGGCACAATTTGGCTGTCAGCTGTATCTTTTCACCGCAATTGAGGCACTCTTTGAGGTCTGATGCCCCTGACACCACCCGCTCCTTTTCCACCAGAATAATTCCCTGGAACAGGTTAAGTTCAGTGTCGGTGATAAATTTCACGGGTTGTGCCATGCTGCCTCCGGCATACTCTATCACCAGGAACCTCCTTTTAAGCCTGATTATAAGAAACAGGCCTGCAGCTACTGATAAAAGTGCAACTGCCAGCATAATAATTGTCGATTGTTTTACGTCTGTCAATAATCCCAGTGTGGCCGCAACGGCACCGAAAACCACCAGCGCTGATCCGGGAACGGGTTGCGACATCTCCTTGCTCATAGTGGCTGTAACATCCTGAAGGCTGACAATCTTTTTCCCCCTGCTAACCCTTAGTCCGCCACCATGTATGCGGCGCCCCGACTCGTAAAGTTTTCCTACCTGGTATACCCTCTTGTCTGAAATGATTATGGCTGAATCTGACAGATCGTCCTCAACCAATAGTGATGAAAAATAGTCCTGACCCAATATCGCTATGAATTTCTCGTGCTGTGACGCGAAGAGGTTTTTGTAATTGTATTTCATCGATAATATTGGTTAAGCGGTAGGTCAGTAACAGTCGTGAGATTTCTATTCGCCTGCCCAAATTTCGCGAATTAACATCATAATCTGTGCGTGCAAGTGCTTAAAAGGGAGATATTTTTGACCAACACGAGGGAGGATAGGACAAATGAACTTTGTTCTTAGATTACACGATCTGTTCGGGGATTCGGATCCCGTCTCACGGTTTCATGGTTGTCTGATGCCGGTAAAAGTACCGTCCAGAGCGCCTGATGCGAGGGTGTATGTAAGCTGATTGCCACTCACGTTACCCTCCAGTGTGTTACCGACAATAGAATAGGACAGATAATATATATCGTCACCGTTATTGCTTATCCTTACCCCGGGGATATCAAGAGTGCGTGAACCGGCGGTGATGTGCAGATCAACCCTTGTATCGGTGTATCTGACAACTTCAGTGACTCCTGGCACATTGGCTGATCCCGTCGTCACCGTACCTGAATATGTTCCCTCAATGATTTCGCCGTAATCGGGTTGAGACTCATCCCCGGTGCATGAGGTAAATGCCAGTGTTACCCATGCCGGCAGAACGGCCAGCAGGAGGACCCTTTTTATTCGAAGTGGAAAGAGAGTACCCATATACGTGACTTCAGCTTTTCAATTGCGTTGCAATATTGCGGATAATCGGGGTGCGGATCATGTACAAGCATATCATTGAATCCGACGGACATCTTAAGTTCCATGGAAATTTTGATATGCTCAAGATAAAAATCAATCCCCGTACCCAGCTCATAATAGAGGTCCGGACGTTCAAGCCGCAGGTAAACAGGTCTCTCGAGCCTGTATTTGTCCTTGGCATAAAAATCATACCGATAATTAAGTCCGCCGATGATGTACGGCTTGATATCCTGCATTCTCCAGCCATATTTAACAAGCAGCGGGAGTTCGATATAGTTTGACTCCAGCTTTTGCGGACCGTAGGTGACGGTATCAGTTAAGCTCTGGCTGTCATAGTCTATGACTCGTTGTCCGAAAGAAACCCCGGGAAGCAGTCTGATATCAAAAAACTGGTTCAGTCTGAAGTTGGCCACCAGGTGGATATTAATGCCGGGGGAGAGTCCTCCCCGACCGGGATATAGGGAATCAATTGCAGTAAATTCAGCTGACGGGTTTATGCGGAAATTCATCACATTAAACCCCAGGCTGTAACCCATATTGAAGAATTTCTCGTCATCCCACGGGCCGGTTTCGGGTACCTGGTTCTGCCCGTTTAAGTTTATGGTTAACAGAAACAAAAGGATTGAAATGCTTATCTTCTCTGTGCTTAATTTCATCTGTGAGGATTCCTCAGAGTTGGACCACCAAGTTAATCAATTTGATTGGTTTTCCTGTAATATGCCAGCCGGAGACACCAGAGGCCGGGGGCAGGAGATGCCAACTTTCCCGAACGCGCAACAATGCATGCATTACTGATGGAATATCGCCCTAAGCTTCCGGGCCGTTACTGATTTCTAGTAAGGGGTACACTCATAACTGTACGACTCCAGTTTGCTTTTGGTCATCGCATCACATACGGTCTGCCATTCGGCGGTGTTATGAGGATTTACACATATCCAGCAGATTGGAACACTGTCACAGGATGTGAAACTCAGCATGAAAACAAATAGAAGTGCACCGATTGTTTTATGGAATGCCTTTCTGCTTTTCATATGAATACTGAATAATGTTGCAATGATATTAAAAAAATGCGATTGCCGGAACATGCAGAAAGCTATAAAGAGCGATTCCGGACGCGGAATTGGATATTGACTATTGTTTACAGAGACTGCTGCCAGTTCCGCGAACCGTTTCCCTTTCTCTATTTGAACAGGAAGGCAATTGATTTGGTGGAGTTTTGCAGTGTAAACTCTGCATTGATGACAGACTGAGTTCCGTATACGGTATTGAGCATTATTACCTGGCAATAGACCTTCTGGCCGGATTTTAAGAGGGCAAAAATTTCCTTTACACTGACAGAATTGGCCTGCGGGTCAGAGTCCGTGGCGACTTTCCTCACCTCTTTGTCCCTCGAATCTTCGATCCTCCACGATTGCCAGTCAGATTCGATGATGTATTTCCTGGCACCGTTATCCCAGGATTGTTTGAAGTCTTTATGCTGATGGATGTAGATTTTGGGGCTTTCATCAAACCTGAGAACCAGTCCCTGAACAGTATTATCCTTGTCAGGCTTGTTGTTTAGCAAAATCTGGCCTGTTATCTGTTCGTACGGATCAGCTGGTTTCTGTTTGTCGGCTGCATTTATGGTGCGGAGCAATCTGAGCGTTTCACTGCCACTTTTTGATGTAACATATGCCATCCTGAATGTCTTGTCATATGTCTCTCCGGATTGGGCTTTCCATTGGCCGGAGACTGTGGCAGACAGCAGCAGTAATATGAGGCCGGCTATAATATTTTTCATGTCCTTCCGAGATTTAAATTTTCACTAAGATGCAAAGAGAATCTAGTATGAGATACATTATTTAATGCCTCATACATTACAACGTTTGATATCTCATAATGTTACATCCTTCCCGGTAGACGGGAACGGAGGTCTGCCAGTCACCAAAAACCGCGTTAATATTTCATCATTTCAAGATAGCTGACCGTACCGGGAGATGAATGGGCTTCCTCCTGTCCGGCCATCGGACAATCCTTTACAGGGCAATTGATGATTTTATGTTCCTTGTTATCCGCAGGTTCCCAGCCCATTATGAGGTACAGGGTAAAGAATCCTATTACAAAAGCAACTATGACATGCCATCCGTTCTTAATCCACAGCACTACATTACGTGCTTCAGGGAATTTGTTTGTGATGGCTACCCCTGCCGATGAGCCGAACCATATCATTGATCCGCCGAAACCGACTGAATATGCAAGCATGCCCCAGTCGTAATGCCCCTGGTCAAGACATAATTTCGTAAGCGGAATGTTGTCAAACACTGCCGAGAGGAATCCCAGGGCAAAGGCAGTCACCCATGATGCATCCGGGAGCTCCTCGACAGGCATCATCGAGGCGCAGGTGACAAGGCTAAGGAGGAAGATGGTGCCTTTGAGGGCGCCCGGTACCTCTTTCCATGGCACTTTACGAATGAAGGCACCTATAACAATCGCTATCCACACGCCAAGAGCTGGCATATCATAAAGGATGTTGGAAATAATTGCTCCGGCCAGTATCAGTGCCACACTTACCAATTTGCCCCAGTCAATTTTAACGTTGGGATTGGCATTCTTCTGGATCGGCTGGTATTTGTCCTGCTGATGTGCGCCAAACCAGGCAAAGAACAGCAAGGCTGCAAAGGCAGCAACATAAGCATGCAGAACGTTGAATGCAGCAACACCGTCAATCCACATCATTGTAGTAGTTGTATCTCCGACAACACTTCCGGACCCGCCTGCATTACTGGCGGCTACAATTGCGGCAATATACCCGATATGTACTTTGTTTTTGAAAACCACCAGTGCAATGGTTCCGCCAATGAGGGCAGCGGCTATATTATCGAGGAACGATGAAAGGATGAACACGAAGATCAGCAACAGGAACGGTCCTTTCCAGTCATCCGGCAGATATGCGGGTAGTTTGTCAGGCACCCCGGATTCCTCAAATATTTTCGAAAGTACGGCAAAGCCAAGCAGCAGCCCAAGAAGGTTCAGTATGATGCCCCACTCTCCCTGTCGCAGGTCCTTGTCAAGGATCTGATCAATCATTGGCGTGGTGCCAAAGAAGTGTTCCGCAAGGTTAAATTCCGAATCAAGGATCAGCTTGACTGTCAGCAGAATAGTAAGACCTATGACAGCCACCCAGAATGTTTGTTTGTGAAACAGCGCTACTCCTACAAGGATGAGGCCGAAGATGATAAACTCAATACGGATGGGTCCGATAGACGGCATCTCACCGCCGGCAGCAAATATTAAAAGCGGAGAAGCCAGGATGACTGCCGTCATCAGGATTCTTTTACAGTTCTCAGCGAAGAACTGTTTTAAAAAGCCATACATTGTAATTGGAGGTTTAGGTTATTTTATAGGGTATAAAACAGGGCAAAGTTATAATGTTTTTAATCCGGTATTTATCCTTGCAGTAAATAAATAACATAAACGCGGTCATGCATACCAAAAGTCTTATCAGGCAGTTATATAATTACCTTGGAGCTTCAGATCATTAATTTAATACTGCGACATGATATTGAAAACAAAAACCGGCAACATGTTGTGCAGGATAATTGCAACAGTGTTTCTCTCCATTCTGACGCCTGGCGTATCAGCCGGTATGGCAACTGAGGCACAAGGTATTTCTGATCATTCGCAAGACAGCACGGGGTGCGAAGAGCTTATATCACTGTACAAAGATCATCACCTTAATAAAGAGTACGACAAAGCACTTGAATTCTGGAGGCAGGTCCTTGTTAAATGCCCTTCGGCCTCGGAGGATCTTTACAAGGACGGGGAATCCATTTATTCGGAGCTATACAGCATCACCGGCGATGCGGCATATATTGATTCAATTTTAATGGTCCTGACCCAGCGCACATATTATTTCAATGACAAACTGTCAAACGACCTTCATAAGTCTGAACTTCTCTTTGAGCTGGCAGGAGATGACCCGGCATACCTGGGACTCTGTTACAATATCCTGATGGAGGCCTCTGAAAGTTATCCTGATGAGATGGGATGTGACCATTTTGTGCGTATGGCTACCGCTGCTGCCAGTCTCTATGCGATGGGAATCATTGATGCAGGAGAGCTGGAGCATGCATTCATCACTGCTCTGGGAACCGTTGATTACCGGCTTGCGACCGGTTCTGAAAATTGCAGCAGCAGTGATGACCTTGAAAATATGGAAACTTTTTACCGGACCAGTGGCGCTATGACCTGTGCCGGCATTGAGACACTGTACACCTGGAAGGTTGACCGCGACTTTCATGATACCGTGCTGATCGGAAAGGTTAATGCCATGCTCACAGAGGCGGGCTGCACCGGTTCCGAGCTCTATTATAATGTTGCCGTGAAGATGTTTGCCAATGACCGGTCGGCTGCAAATGCCGTCAGGCTGGCTGAACTGAATGTTGAACGCGATAATGTCGAGAGGGCCATATCTTACTTCACGGAAGCATATAACCGCGACACCAGCAGGCTGGTCAGGTCTGAGGTTATCACCAGGGTTGCCATGATGGAGATTGCAAGGGGAAAGCGACAGGAGGCGAGGGACCGTGCCGAGCATTCATGGCAGCTGAACAACAGGAATGCCAGGGCGCTGTTGCTTATCGCCGACTGTTACGCCGGGGCCGAATTTGGTAATTCATTTGACAATCACACTGCCTACTGGGTGGCGGTCGATTACCTGGAGGCAGCAATTAAGATTGATCCCTCGCTGAGGAAGGAGGCTGAGGGCAAGATCAGGGCATACTCCAAACTCTTCCCGACGAGGGAGGAGTGTTTTTACCGCAGGATCAATGACGAGGGCATCGTCTTCAACGTCGGCGGCTGGATCAGCGAGGTGACCCGGGTCAGGTTCAGAAGAGAGTAGGCAGGCCTGGTTATTCCCAGACCTTTCCCAGCGGAATGATCTTCATCAGGCAGGCATCATCGCCTGCCTTTATACTTTTGAGCAGCTCAACATCCACCTCACATCCAAACGCAGTTTCGAAAAGCACTTTGCTGTAACCTGTGGTGCAAAGTTTCGCCATTATCATATGTCCCAGATAGACAATTGATTTGACTGAGCCGATAATCTTAGAATAAGAGAGTTTATGGAGGTTGAACTTATAAGTTTAAAGACAGCAAATCGAAAATAATCAGCATATTACGGTTCGAAGAATTGGCAAATTTGAACTGATCGGACCTAAAATATGGCAATTATGCCAAATCTTACCCTTCCTAAACTTACCTTGGTCAAAATCCCGGATTCTGCCAGGGCAGCAACCCACGGCACTTATAATTCAGATAATGTGCAATATATAGCGTTCCAACAGGTATTGTTCATGAAAATTGTGCATTTCATAGTAAAAACCGGCCTCTTTTTGACGAACCATATCATTCCGGTTGTCAGTTGTTCATACCAATCAGTCAAGCACCGCATAAATTTGATTAACGATATCCTCAAGGGCATCATAATCACACTGATCAAAAGTCGGGCTCTTGTGTAGGGAGGGGATGTAAAGTAACTTTGTCCCGTTAGTCAAAACGAAAAGCCATGAAGACAATTAAACAGATTTCTTCAGGTTGTGGAGTGGGGTCCAAATTCCGGAAAGCCATCCGGAACCTGAAGTTAAAAGCGTCATCAAACAGGTCTGCTACCAGGGTAATTCTTCTATCCATGATATTTTTTGTCGGGACCATTGAGGTTCCGGGGGGAATGCCACTGATTACAGAAGAAATGAAATCCCAGACTGAAAGGGCATTTTTTTATTATCAGATCAGGTACATGTCATTCAGCGAGGAGCTGCTGGTCAAGTGCCTGGAGTATGAAGGAGTGAAATTTCCGGATATCGTTCTTTTACAGTCGCGACTTGAAACGGGATTTTACTCCTCAGATATTTTTCTGAACGCAAATAACCTGTTTGGAATGAAGTATCCGAGCCGAAGGCCGACTGTTGCTACAGGGACCTATAAGGAGCACGCGAAATATGATCACTGGTCTGATTCTGTGGTAGACTATGTGCTGTGGCAGGAGTATTATCAATCAAGGGGATACATGATAGAGGAAGGTGGTGACAATGATTCCTACCTGGTGTTTCTGAAGTGCATACCTTACGCCCAGGACCCCCGCTACATTTCAAAACTGGTTACCTTGTCACAGGGAGATCTTACGTAGGATCTTTAAGGGCATATATGGTTGAATAAAAAGCCCCCGGAGGTGATCCGGGGGCTGATAAGAGTGAATGTAACCCGTACTATTTACTTAGCATTTCCCGTACATGTTGTATGTTGTTCTCTGCGTCCCAATCCATTTTTTTAGGATATGTTTATGCCGTATTTTGACCTACACCTGTTCCGACAAAAAATCATCACAATACCTTCCATGATATGAGCGCAGCAAAAAATTCACGCAGATTTCCCTTAGGCTGGATAATTCTGGTCCTTGTAATAGCACTTCTTTTTGCGACCAACCCCTCTGAGCAGCAGTTCACGACTTATCTTAAGAATAAGATACAGGAGCAGGCCGAGGGTGACGAGTCCTTTGCAAATGATCTCAAGAGAGTGTTATCCGGGCCAGCGGCCTCACTGGCCGGAATGGGTACAGTAAGGAAGGACTATTATTTATGTTCAACCTACGAACTGGGGTTTACGGGAGAGGAGCACCTGTACCTGGGTATCCTCGATCACTTCTTCAGGTTGAAGTAGCTCCGGGCGACAAATGCAATTTGTTCAATAGGAAAGGCAGTCAAGATTCTCCCTACATAACGGCCTTATCATAATATTGAGCTTATCCGGTGGCCAAAAAACAATTTGTTAAATATGACAACGAATAAGCCACCCAAGAAGCTGTTTTGCAGTAGAGCATCAGAAACAGGAGAAAAAAAAGAAACCTGTAAATCAAGTGCTTACAGGTTTCGTATAATATGTAACACGTTGTAAATGTGATACTTGTGGAGATAAGGGGAATCGAACCCCTGACCTCTTGACTGCCAGTCAAACGCTCTAGCCAACTGAGCTATATCCCCATTAAGTAATGAACCTGCTCCTGAAACGGCCAATCATTACCGAAACCCTGAAGCGGTGCAAATATAGAAATTTTTTCCAAATCACTTTATGCCTCCCAGTAGGAGATGACAAACAAATTTGTAACTTTGAGGTGCCTATAACAGCAATACCATGGAACTCAAGAAAAACGAAAAGGCAAACCTGGAGAACAAAAAGTCATTGTTCCTCCAGATAGGTATAATCGTTGCTCTTCTCTTCTGCCTCCTCGCATTCGAATGGACCAGCGGTGAGAAGCGTGACTCAGCCTTCGACGGCATGTCAGAAGAAGCCATCGAGGAGGAACAAATACCTGTCACCGAGGAGATCCCGCCCGAAGAGATGCCCCCGCCAGAGGTAACAGTCACTGACCTGTTCGAGATCGTTGAAGACGATGTGGTCATAGACAGCGAAGTGAAGTTCGAAGATGACGAGACATCGGAAGACAAGGTTGTGGAGATCTATGCGCCTGTCCTTCAGGCGGCAGAGGAAGAGACCGAAGAGGAGATCTTCGTTATCGTGGAGGATATGCCCAGGTTCAAGGGCGGCGATATCAACAACTTCCGCGAATGGGTACAGAAACGGGTTCGCTACCCCGAACTCGCTGCTGAGAACGGTATCCAGGGCAGAGTGTTTATCACCTTCGTTGTTGAGACTAACGGCAACGTCAGCAACGTGACAATCACACGCAGCGTCGATGCACTCCTCGATGAGGCAGCCAAGGAAGCCGTGTCAGCATCACCAAAATGGGAGCCTGGCATGCAACGCGGCCGGCCGGTGAGAGTCAGGTACTCCATACCAATCATCTTCCAGCTGCAATAATCCAGCGCCTCCTGCGTTAATAAGACAACCCCGCCCTCACCAAGATCAGCGGGGTTTTAATTAATTACTATGAAGCCCCCATGCAAATGCGGGTTCCATCAGGCCTTAAATAATTATAAATTAATCTGATGAAAAGGACTTTCGGAATTTTTATTGTCGCAGCACTGCTTCTGTCAGGTTGCGGTTCATCAAAAAAACAACTTGAGATCGGAAACTATGACGCCGCCATTAATAAGGCAGTGGCCGAACTCAGGAAAAACCCAAAGAGCGAAAAGGACATCGAGACCCTTGAACGCGCCATGAACATCGCCCTTGATCAGGATAACGAACGCGTCCGCTTCCTGAAGATCGAGGGAAGAGCCAATGCCTGGGATGAGATCTACCTCATCTACAAGAAGATGAGTGACCGCCAGACGGCAGTCCGCACTGTGACGCCGATCCAATACGAGGGACGTTCTATCCAGTGGCCCTACGTCGATTACATGCAGGAGATGGTCATAGCCAAGAAGAAGGCAGCCGATTTCTACTTCACACACGGCAAGGAATTGATGAATAACGGCACCAAGGACTCCTACCGCCAGGCATACGCTGAGTTTGTCAGGGCCAGGGAGTATGTGGGCGACTATGAAGGTATTGACCAGATGATGCAGGAATCAAGATACCTTGGCATCAGCCGCGCCTATGTCACCCTTAAGAACTACTCCGCAACCAAGTTCCCCGAATCGTTTGAGAAGGAACTCGTAGCCCTCGACCTGCCCAGACTCAACAGCGAGTGGGTTGAATATTACACTACAATGCCGGAACAGGATACCCAGATCGATTACGTGGTCAATATCAACCTCCGGACCGTGGCTGTTAGTCCCGATAAGCAATTCCAGCGCGACTCCTTGGTCAAGACCACCGTTGAAGACGGGTTTGATTATGTGAAGGATGCAAGGGGTAACGTTTTGAGGGACTCGCTGGGCAATGACGTCAAAGTCAAGAAGTTCAAGGATCTCCAGTGCGCCCTGATCCAGACCTACCAGGTCAAGGAGTGCGTTATAGCAGGTGATGTGGAGATGCTGGCGCTATATCCGGAGAAGACAATCAAGAAGGAGCCCATTGGCGCCACCTCTAACTTCGAGCATGTCTCAGCAAGAGCGATAGGGGATGTCAATGCCCTCTCTGTTGCTCAGAAACAGTTGCTGCAATCGCAGATAGTACCGTTCCCTATGGATCTGGATATGGTCATCATGTGCACTGAGAACCTGAAACAGGCTATCAGGGGATTCATGGAGGCCAACCGGAGATACATCAACTGACAACCGGTATCATTCCTGACAGATTCGCCGGGAATAAACCGTGAATGAATATTTAATCCCCCACTTCAGGGGGATTTTTTTTACTTTTGCGGTCTAATTTGCACTAAGATAGAACGAGCGATACTGGTAGGGGTGATTACCCCGGAGATAAGTGAGGGCAATGCCCGCGATTACCTTGATGAGCTGGCATTCCTGGCCGAGACGGCAGGGGCGGAGCCTGTTAAGTCATTCCTTCAGAGGGTGGATCATACCAATCCACGCACCTTTGTCAACAAGGGCAAGATGGCAGAGATAGCCTCTTTCGTTGCCGCCAATGATATAACCCTTGCCATCTTCGACGATGAGCTCACTCCCAGCCAGATGCGCAACATCGAGCAGGAGCTCAACTGCAGGGTCATTGACCGCACCAACCTCATCCTCGACATCTTTGCCAGTCGTGCCCGCACATCACACGCCCGCACGCAGGTTGAGCTGGCACAGTATCAGTACCTGTTGCCGCGGCTCACAGGCATGTGGACACACCTCGAGCGGCAGCGCGGCGGTATCGGTCTGCGGGGCCCCGGTGAGACAGAGATAGAGACTGACCGCCGTATCATACGCGACAAGATATCGAAACTGAAGGAGCAGCTGAAGAAGATAGACACCCAGATGAGCACCCAGCGAAAGGGGCGTGGCAAGATGATCAGGGTGGCACTGGTGGGGTATACCAACGTTGGGAAATCAACCCTGATGAACCAGATAAGCAAGTCGGACCTTTTTGCTGAGAACAAGCTCTTTGCCACCCTTGACACAACGGTGCGCAAGGTTGTTATTGGCAACCTCCCTTTCCTGCTCTCGGATACCGTCGGGTTCATACGCAAACTGCCCCATGACCTGGTGGAGTCATTCAAATCGACCCTCGATGAGGTGAGAGAGGCTGACCTCCTCATGCACGTCGTTGACATCTCCCACCCGGGCTTCGAGGAGCAGATGGCTGTTGTCAATTCCACCCTGAACGATCTCGGTTCACTGAACAAGCCCACAATAGTAGTATTCAATAAGGTTGACCTGTTCTCTTTCAATGAAAAGGACGAAGATGATCTCACCCCTGTAATGAGGGAGAACCTGTCGCTTGAGGATCTTCGCAGGACATGGATGGCCGGAGGAAAGGAGCAGAACACTGTATTCATCAGCGCCAAAACGCGCGATAACATGGAAGAGCTAAGAAAGATGCTCTATGAAGAGGTCAGGAAGATACATGTGAAACGGTATCCCTACAACGATTTCCTGTACGTGTCGGAGGAGCCTGCTACTTAAGCAGCCCGGCTGACATCATATACTCGGCAATCTGCACGGCATTTGTGGCAGCGCCCTTGCGAATGTTATCGGCCACCACCCAGAGGTTAAGTGTCTTTTCCTGTGAGAAATCTCGCCTGATACGTCCTACGAAAACCTCATCACGATCATGCGCGATGATTGGCATGGGATAGATCATCTCAGCAGGATTATCATAGAGGATGACTCCCGGTGTATCAGACAGTATGGCTCTGACCCTGTCAAGGTCGAATTCCCTGGCAAACTCTATGTTCACGGCCTCTGAGTGTCCTCCTTTGACGGGTACTCTGACGGCTGTTGCGGTCACACGGATTGTCTCATCACCGAGGATCTTACGGGTCTCGTTAACCAGTTTCATCTCCTCTTTTGTATAGCCGTTGTCCAGAAAGACATCGCACTGCGGCAGACAGTTCAGGTCAATAGGATAGGCATATGCCATCTCGCCGCTAAGTCCGCGCCGCTCATTATCTAGCTGTGTAACAGCCTTGACCCCGGTACCCGTAACTGACTGGTAGGTTGAAACCACAAGCCTCATGATGTAGTACTCCCTGTGCAGCGGGGCGACAGCCATGAGCATCTGTATTGTAGAACAGTTTTGGTTGGCAATGATCTTTGTCGCCGCTGTGATGGCCGTAGCATTTATCTCTGGTACAATCAGGGGGATATCCTTCTCCATCCGCCATGCAGAGGAGTTGTCAATGACTATCGTTCCGTTCTCGGCAAACACCGGAGCCCACTCTTTCGAGACGGATGCTCCGGCTGAGAACAGTGCTATGTCGGGAACCGCCTCCACTGCCTCCATCACGCTGACAATCTTCACGGGCTTACCGCGAAAGATCACCTCCCTGCCTTCGGAACGCTCAGAGGCTGAGGGAAAGAGCCTGTCGACAGGGAAATTCCTCTCCTCAAGCACCTTCAGCATCATCCTGCCAACCATCCCTGTGGCTCCTACAACTGCAACTTTCATTTTGATGTTATTTGAAAATAATTTACGAACTTTATATAGGAAAAGTGCGACAAATTTAATCCTTTTTTAGTCCCGCTGCATGAAAAAGATGATTGTGTTGTCGTTGCTGCCTTTATACCTGTCATGTGCTGCACAGGTACAGGGTGGCTGTGAGGGTAGTCCGGCAACGGGCAGCCTGGTCATCTCCGAGATCATGGCTGACCCGGTACCGTCGTACGGTCTGCCTGAGAGGGAGTACCTCGAGATCACCAACCGCACCGGTGCCAGCCTGGCTACCGGAGGCATAATGCTCATATCAGGGCCGGATACTGCATACCTGCCTGCAGAATCCCTTGCCCCGGGTGAGAGTGTCATCCTCTGTTCCACAGGGAGCAGGACCGATTTTATTCCCTTTGGGAGAGTCATGCCGGTCAAGTCCTTCCCCTCGCTGAACAATGACGGAGAGGTCATCGCGCTGCGCGATGGATGCGGCAGGCTGATTCATGCCGTATGTTACACACCGGAGTTACTTGGCCAGGGGCCGAAGTCGGGGGGAGGATGGTCAGCCGAGCTGACAGACATGGGCAATCCCTTCAATGAGCCCGAAGCATGGAGCCCGTCGGTTGATCCTTCGGGAGGCACCCCGGGCAGAGCCAATTCCGCAAACAGAGAGACAGAAGATTCAAAGTGCCCGCGAGTCATTGCACTGTGGCCGGAGTCGGCTGACACGGTTGCCGTGCTGTTTGACGAGACTGTAATTTTATCTGCGGGTGAGCCATGGCTGGCTGACGGCAGTGCTACCCATCCGGCCCTGTCGGGCGACCCTGCTGACCGCAAGGTGCTGGTGCCGCTAAAAGGGGAAATCAGGCTGCATGAGATTATCACACTGCTTCCGGCATCATCGCTGACCGATTTTGCAGGAAACATCCCGTGCTCAGCAGAGCTAAAAACCGGAATACCTACAGATCCCATGCCCGGAGACATACTCTTCACCGAGCTGCTGTTTGACCCGGCAGAGGGCTGCGGGGAATATATTGAGCTTTACAACAATTCGGAGAGGGTCTGTGACCTGTCGCGAGTGTCACTGGCAAACAGTCCCGGAGCAGCTCCTGCATCCATTACGGCAGTCCCGCGGCAACTTCTTCCGGGCGAATATCTGGCCCTCACAACAGACAGGTCGTCGGTTTTGAGCTGTTACTCCTGTGCTGAACCGGCATTTG
This sequence comes from Bacteroidales bacterium, assembly GCA_041740815.1. Taxonomy (GTDB): domain Bacteria; phylum Bacteroidota; class Bacteroidia; order Bacteroidales; family VadinHA17; genus SR-FBR-E99. Next base: position 5,969 of record JBGSLG010000165.1, on the reverse strand, counting down.
TATATGAGGCTGACCGTCTCCCGGCTCTGCCTGACGGTGAGGGGTCGCTTCTGTTGTATGACCGCGTTCTTAATGTAATTGACCGCGTCAGCTACTCCGTCTCCATGCACCTTCTCTTTCTTTCGGGAACCAGGGGTGTCTCACTGGAGAAGGTTGCGCCTGACCTGCCCTCGGATGTCGCCGGAAACTGGCACTCGGCCTCCGAGGCGTGTGGCTGGGGCACTCCAGGCGCCCCGGCCTCCGTAACCTTTATGCCCACGGAGTCAACGACCGGACTCAGTCTGTCGTCACCGAGAGTGTCACCTGACGGCGACGGGTTTGAAGATATAGTATCAGTGGGGGTCTTCCCCGGAGGGGAGGGGAATGTCATCACCGTGACCGTTTTCAACGACCGCGGTTACGTTGTCAGGAGGCTGGCTGTGAGACATGCCTCGGACGCCGGGGCTGCCTTCATCTGGGATGGTACTGATGATAGCGGGGCACGACTGCCGGCAGGACTCTATATGATCATAGCGGAATCATTCAACAGCGAGGGGGTGTCACGCCGCTACAAAGAGGTATGTGCCCTGCTTTACAGGTGACGTATCAGAAAGTAGCGATGAGCTCCTTCATTATCCTCGTCATCTTCTCTTCGCTGTGTTCGGCTGCCTGCTGGACTGATTCGTGGGTTGTGAACTCAATCTTGCCCTCAACACCCAGGTCAGTTATGATACTGACGGCAAAGACGGGAATGTTCATATGCCTGGCAGTGATCACCTCGGGGACGGTTGACATGCCAACGGCATCTGCCCCGATGATCCTGAAGAACCTGTACTCAGCCGGTGTCTCGAAGGTGGGACCGGTGGTTGAGAGATAAACACCTTTTGTGACAGGTATACCCATGTCTGCTGCGATTTTTTCGGCCTTTTCAATAAGCCTTGGGTCATAGGGTACACTCATGTCGGGGAAACGAGGTCCGATACGGTCATCGTTGGGTCCGATGAGTGGGTTGGCCACAAGACATATGTGGTCATTGATTATCATAATGTCGCCTATCCTGAATGACGGGTTAACACCTCCTGCAGCATTGGAGAGGAATAGTGCCCTGATACCCAGCTCCTTCATGACTCTTATGGGAAAGTTGACCTGGTCAGAGCCGTATCCTTCATAGTAATGGAAACGGCCTTTCATGGCAACCACCTTTTTCCCGCCGAAGTCACCATAGATGAGCTTTCCGGCATGGCCCTGCACTGTTGAGACAGGGAAGTCGGGGATATCCCTGTAAGCTATTTCGATCTGATTGTCAATCTCGGTGGTGAGACCTCCCAGTCCGGTCCCCAGGACTATTCCTGCCTCAGGGTCGATGAATCCCCGCGACTTCAGAAAGTCAGCTGTCTTAACTATTTTTTCCAGCATAAGAGTACACTTTATTTATAAATTCATCCTCATATTCAATGAATTGCACGTTTACCGGCAGGTAATGTACTGCCTCCCTGACGTGATCTGCAATATTAGCGATTTCTTTTAACCTGACGCCATCCTTGGATGTGGTGATGATGATTTTGTCGGGTTCGCTGATGGCATCAAATGAGGAGGTAATCTTTGCTATGTCTTCCGCTAAGTACTGGTGATGATCCGGGAAGGACAGGTGGGTCACCCGGGCGCAGATCTGTAACAGGTAGGTGACGAGGGTAGAAGGGTCAGCTATGCCTGTCACCAGTAGCACTGTTGTACCTGCGTTGATTCCGCGCATGGGTGTGCCGTAAAAAAGTGGTACTGGCTTTTCATAGGCAAAGGTTGTGAAATAGATGCTTTGAATAGCACCGGCTTCACTCAGCTCTCTTCTGACACTCTCCATCTCTTCGGGAGAAACCCCGGATGGGGATTTGGTAACGATGATGATATCAGCTCTTTTCATACCGCTGAGGCTCTCGCGCAGTCGTCCGAGCGGCAGCAGCCGGTCTTGTGTCATAAGCCTGTTCCAGTCTGTCAGCAGGATATTCATACCGGCTCTTACTGCCCGGTGCTGGAAGCCGTCATCGAGGATGATTGTTTTCACGGCGGGGTTTGAACGCAGTATCTCGCTGATGCCGTTAACCCTGTCGCGGTCAACGAACACCTGTGCCTCTTTTATGCTTCGCGCCATCTGCAGCGGCTCGTCACCGGCATCAGCTGTGGTGTCGGTGCCCTCAACCACTCTGAAGCCTTTGCTACTGCGCAGGTATCCGCGGCTCAGGATGGCTACAGGCATCACCGATGACAGTTTTTCTGCAAGCCAGATCACATGTGGAGTCTTGCCTGTACCGCCGGCGGTGATGTTACCTACGCAGATGACGGGTATCCTGAATGAGCGGCTTCTGAGTATGCCGAGGTCATAGAGACCGTTCCTTGCAGCCACAACGAGCCCGTAGAGCTGTGAGGAGAGCCACAGCAAGAACTTTAAAGGCATAATCATCCTAGCGGATATCCAGGTAGTAGGGCATAGCGGCCTGTACTCCTCCTGAAGAGATTATCTCCTTCAGGTCGAAATAATAACGTGATACCTCACCCAGTTCCCTGCGTATTGCTCTTGTCCTCATCTCTCCTGTCATCTGCTTCAGAAATTTGGTATAGAAGTCTGACGCATCGGGTTTCTCCATGACGCGGTACTCTTCCAGACCGGCCAGTGTTGCAGCTTCGTTTATGGCGTCAGTGAGGCCTCCGAAGGCGTCGACCAGGCCAATGCCGGTTGCATCTGATCCGCTCCACACGCGTCCCTGTCCAATGCTGTCAACCGCTGTCTGTCTCATCGCCCTGCCGGCGGCTACAACCCCGGTGAAGGTGCTGTAAGTGCGTTCGACATTGGCCTGAATGGTTGCTCTCTCGAAGTCATCCAGCGACCTTGTCAGTGAAGGTGAGTCGGAGTGGGCATTGGTGCGGACGATGTCGGAGCCAATGCCGAGTTTATTCTCAAGCAGCACTTCTGCGTTGGGGATGAGGCCAAACACGCCTATGGAGCCTGTCACTGTCACCGGTGATGCCATGATCTTGTCGGCGGCGGCGGCAATGTAGTATCCTCCGCTGGCGGCGTAGTTGCCCATGGAGACAACAACCGGTTTTACCTTGCTGGTGAGCTCCACCTCGCGCCATATAAGGTCTGAGGCAATGGCATTGCCGCCGCGTGAGTTGACCCTGAAGACCACAGCTTTGACTGAGGAATCGAGGCGCAGCTTACGCATTTCGTCAGCATACCTGTTACCACCGATATTGGAGTCGTCGCCTTCGCCCATGACTATGCTGCCTTCAGCGAAGAGCACGGCTATCTTTTCCTTGGATGCTTTGGGTTCATGCTTCACGGGCACCTTGGAGTATTTTGACATGGAGACATAATTGATGTCTTTGTCTTCGGCAATGTCTGCCGCTTTTTTTATGCTGTCAATGAGCTGGTCACGGTATATAGTTCCGTCTATCAGTCCTGCTGCAGTCATCAGCCCTGAATCATAACCTGCCAGAGAGTCGGCGAGGCTCATCACCCTTTCAACGGGCACTCGGCGTTTCTCTGAGACGACGCTGACCACATGGTTCCATATAGAGCCCATGTATGCAGTGATCTGGAGGCGGTTTTCATCGCTGAGCTTATCGAGAAGATACGGCTCCACTGCTCCCTTGAACTTGCCGTGGCGTATGACCTGGACCTCGACCCCGAGCTTCTCCAGTGCCTCCTTATAAAAGGTCACCTCGGCTGCCAGTCCCTTGAAGTCGACCATAGCTGTTGGATTGAGCCAGATGGCATCGGCAGCCGTGGAGATGAAGTACCCCTCCTGCATCATCATATAGTCAGCGTAGGAGTAGATGAATTTTCCGCTTTTCTTGAACTCCTCCAGAGCCGTGCGCAACTCATCTGCTGTCGCCCATCCTGATGGCATGGTTCCCGTTTCCAGGAGAATACCGGCTATATTTTCATCATCAGCGGCTTTGCGAAGGTTCTTCAGTATCTCGTTCAGTCCGGGAGTCTGGGTGAATGACATGGTGACAGGGTCAATCATCGAGAAGGGATTGCCCTGCGACCGGTCGGGGATCATCGCCCCGGTTTTGATCACAAGAACGGATTTTTCGGGGATGTCAACCGACTTTTTGCCGGCAGCAGCCATGCCGGAAAGTGCTGACAGCATGATTACAAAAAAGAGTATGTTGGTGACTATCAGTCCCGCGATCACGGCGAGAAGCATCTTGAGGAAGGTTTTCATTTCAGTATGTTTTATTCAGGAGGCCAAATTATAAAAAATTAAGCATCTTTATGTCGCTAAACTGCTTGAGATGAAATTATCAGACTGTTCGAAGGTCATTGCCGGGCTTGGCAGCAACCAGGGCAACAGGTTTGCCTCGCTCGGGCGTGCCATGGAGCTAATACGAAGGGAGGCCGGCGGGATCACCGCGGCTTCATCGGTGTGGGAGACCGAGCCGTGGGGGTTTGAGGCCAGCGAGAAGTTTCTGAACATGGTTGTGGTTATTGAAACCACCATGCATCCCCCGCAGCTTATGCAGCTCTTCAGATCGATTGAGGGGCGCATGGGGCGGAAGCGCAGCAGCGGCGGGAAGTATGAGTCACGTATCATTGATCTTGATATTTTGCTCTGGGGAGACCGGGTCATCTCACTTCCCGGCCTTGAAGTGCCTCATCCGAAGCTCACCGACAGGAGGTTTGTCCTTGAGCCGCTCAATGAGGTGGCTCCCGGCACTGTTCACCCCGTGACACAACAGACGGTGGCCGAGATGCTTCAACTGTGCGACGACCGGTCGGATGTCAGGCTGGCAGACCTCCGGTTCTAGAGCGCCCCGTTATCGGCGAAGCTGTAATACTCCTTTCCTGCTATGATGAGATGGTCAAGAAGCTGAATGTCCATCAGTGCTCCTGCCTCCTTTATCTTCTGCGTGATGCGAATGTCCGAGTCGCTGGGGCTGTTGTTGCCCGAAGGGTGGTTGTGGCAGATGACCAGTCCTGACGCCAGTGATTCTATCGCCTTTTTCATCACGATGCGCACGTCAGTGACGGTGCCGCTTACACCACCCTGGCTTATCTTCATCCGGCCTGTGACGCGGTTGGCCCTGTTGAGGAACATTATCCAGAACTCCTCATGCGGCAGGTCTTCCATGAGAGGGCTGAAGATGTTGAAGACGTCGGCTGAGGATCGTATCTGTGGGTTTTCGGGTGCCTCGGCCAGCTTGCGGCGCCTGCCCAGCTCCAGGGCGGCTGCCACGGTGACAGCCTTCGCCTCACCCATTCCTTTGATCTTGCGTATCTCGCCGGCGCTGAGTTTTCCAAGGTCGCCGAGTGAGTTGCCGGCCATAGCCAGCAGTTCGCGTGCCAGGTCCAGGGCCGAATGGTTCCTGGTGCCTGATCCGATGAGAATTGCCAGTAACTCAGCATCGCTGAGGCTTGAGGGCCCATTGTTCCAGAGCCTCTCACGGGGTCTGTCCTCGACAGCCCAGTCTGTGATTTTCAGTGACATGCAGCAAAACTTATTATCCCACTGCAAGATAAAAAAAACAGCCGTCACCAGGAAGCAACGGCTGTAAAATATTTATATGAAAAAAACTATTTCAGACTATGGGCGTGTTTTGTGATCGAAGACTTAAGGTTTGCAGCCTTGTTCTTATGAATGACATTCTTTTTTGCCAGTTTGTCAAGTACGGCACTGAGTTCTGGCAGCATCTTGTCAGCCTCAGCCTTATCGGTGATCTTGCGCATCTTCTTGAGGGCATTACGCATGGTACGGGCGAAGTACTTGTTGTCTTCCTTCCTTGCCTCAGCCTGTCTTGCGGCTTTCAGAGCCGACTTGTGATTAGCCATAATTTCAGTTTAATGTATATTTTGTAGTCCATAGGGGAATCGAACCCCTGTTACCAGGATGAAAACCTGACGTCCTAACCACTAGACGAATGGACCTTAAAGAACTTAAAAAAGCGGATGCAAAGATGGAGCCTTTTTTTTTAACTGCAAAATATTTTTC
>JBGSLG010000164.1:0-8979 GCA_041740815.1 Bacteroidales bacterium | reverse complement strand
CTTACTGGTATGAACAAATTCCGAAAGGCCCATATAATTAAAGTTTTAGGTTAAACAGTATTAGTTATTGACTCCAATATAAGTTCTCACATTACGGAACCCGACAAATGACTTTGTTGAGTCCTGGTATTCATAATCCCTTGATGATGTCTGCATAAAGTATGCGATATCCTTCCATGAGCCTCCTCTGATGACTTTGCGCTTGAGCACCGGGGGATCCTCGGGACGTGCGTTGTATTCATAGTCGGGGTTCAGGTCATGGGTGAAGACGTAAGCTGACGGGTGGTATGCGCATGAGGTCCATTCGGCCACGTTGCCGGCCATATCAAATAGTCCGTACTCATTGGGTTCGAAAGAAGCGACCTTGATTGTATACACTGCTCCGTCGTCGATATAGTTACCACGAAGGGGTTTGAAGTTTGCAAGGAAACAACCCTGATAGTTGCGTGTGTAGGGGCCTCCCCAGGGGTACATCGACAGATCGAGTCCGCCGCGTGCTGCATATTCCCATTCTGTCTCAAGCGGGAGACGGTAGTTATGGACGTCTGCGATGCCCTGTGCACGAAGGTGCTCATTCATGAAGTTGGTACGCCATACGCTGAATGCGCGGGCCTGTATCCATGACACACCCACTACAGGGTAGTCATCATAACCCGGGTGCCAGAAATAGAGTGTTGCCCAGGGCTCGTTGAATGAGTAGGTGAAGTCCCTGATCCATGCCAGGGTATCAGGATAAATATTTACATTATGATGCATGATGAACGATGAGCGGTTGACCACATCGGTGGTGTTTCCTTCCAGGTCAGTGACCTGTCCTTCGTATTTCTGCTCCTTGTAATTGTATTTTGCCTTGGCTGCCTGCCTGTAGTCAACCCAGAAGTATGAGTAATTGAGAAGACGGGTGTCCCATTGCTTGTTTGCATTAAACCGCTCTTCAGGGGGATAATACATTGTCTCAAGAACGGGCAAGACGTTCTCATCTTCCCAGTCAATCTCCTCCTCCCAGTTCAGGACGTTAGGTTCAAGGATATTGCCCTCTTCGTCTGATCTGAAGAACTCGTAGCCCTCGATGCCTTCCTCGCCCAGTTTTGTTCTCAGGATAGAGTCACGCACCCAGTAGGTAAACTGACGGTACTTGTTATTGGTGATCTCTGTCTGGTCCATCCAGAAAGCTTCTACCGTTACTGTCTTGGAGAGGCTGTTCATGGCACGCAGGGGATCCTGGTCACTTGGTCCCATCAGATAGGAACCTGCAGGTATAAACGCCATCTCAAACGGCTCCGGCTCATAGAATTTCTTCCTTCCCTGAACGCCTGTCAACTCGCCTGTGTCATAGGAGGCACAGCTGCCCAAAATCAGGATTAATGTAAGAGCTAAAAGGGTTACCTTTTTCATGTGCGGAAATTTTATTTTTTTAAGGTCACACGGAACCCTCATGTAAGGATTCTCATCTTCATCTCTGTCAACGTATGTATAACATGAGGGTTTCATATACTCATAAATTTAAGAATGCAATAGTAAGGTTAATTTGTTCCTGTCTCTCATAGGAAACGAATGCTTTTATATTTAGTGACGGTTCTTCCCAGGCCAAGGTCAAAACTGTATGAGACAACGAATTCATGAGAGCCGCTGGTTCCTTTTCTGATCTCCGATATCGGGAAGTCATATCCATATCCAATCTTTAGACCGTTATACAATTCTACTCCTGCAAAACCTGTGATTGCGTCACTTATCCTGTAAGAAACGCCACCCCATATCTTTTTATTGTATCTAACCATGCCAGTCGCTAAATATTGTGTTGCGGCGCCGTCATTGACAATAAAAATTGAGGGAATCAGCTCCAGTGAAGGATTAGGCAGCTGGAAATAGTAGCCAGCGGTCAGGTAGTACTCTCTGCTTACGTAAGTAGCTGTTTCCGAATACTTTATTCTTGGCTGGTTAAGGTGGGTCACCGAGATCCCGGCGTAATAATTCAGTCCCTGGTAATAAATGCCGGCAGAGATGTCAGGTGCAAGGTAAGATTCATCATTCTCCGGGATAAGCGGATCACCTGAGGGAGGTGTATGGTTTGTTCCGGAGGGGATGAACCATTCTGGTGCGAGTGTTTTGTTAAGAATCCCTGCGCTGATGCCGGCACCCAGGGTTCCGCTTCCGAGAGAGAAGAGGTATGAATAAGAGAGACTTAATTCGATATCATTGCTGAAGCCATACTTGTCGGCCTCTACCAGCAGCCCTGCACCGCTCCTCAGGCCGAAGAGGCTGAAGGGGGTGTTTACGTTGAAGAGCATGGTTGAGGGTGCTCCGGGGAATCCCACCCACTGTTGCCTTGTGAGGGCTGTGGCTGTTACCATGCCGGTCATGCCCGAATAGGCCGGGTTGTATGTCTGGGTGTTGAACATGTAATAACTCATCACGGGGTCCTGTTGTCCAAGAACCACGCTAACCGGGATGATTAATGCGAGGATGACTGTCCTGACTTTCTTCATGTTCAAGAAGGGCTTGAGAGCCCTTTGATATAACGAGTAAAATAAATAAAAAATATGCAAGGTGCCAAATTGAGGCACATTTTAGTTGCCGTACCTGAGCATGGCTCTGGTCCAGCGTCCGGGGACCTGGTCACGGTTGGCCGCCAGGTAGTCTTCATAGGAGCAGGCGAGGTAATGCGGGCGTCCGCCGGCGTCACGGATTTCGATCCACCACCGCTCGGTGATCATGCTCTTGATGAAGATGGCGGCACCCTCCAGGTCACTGAGAGTCACATGGTATCGGGTGAACCGGTTGTTCAGCTGGTCACCCAGGTATGATATCTCATACTGCTTCTGTGAGAAGCCTTCAAGGTAGAACCATATCAGCTGTGCGGCAAGGTGTGATGTCTGTGACCGGTTGTCAGTCACAGGGTTGACCTCCATGACTGAGAATATCTTCAGGTTGTCAGACAGTCCGGCGTAACGGGCCAGGAGGCAGATCTCCTCACCGTAGAACCCGTTGGCGGAAGGGAGGAACGTGCCCGGTGCATCAGACTGGCGAACGGCGCCTATATCGAACACCGCGGCTGTGGCATCGCGGAAGAGCGGTTCGGTCTCATGCACCGCCGCGCGTACCTCTCCGATGCGCATCATGTCATAGTGTCTCCTGTTGAACCTGTTGACCACCTGCTGATCGGTGAGGTAGGTCTGGTGTCCTATTGCAGACAGGTGTGACAGACGACTGCCGCTGCGGTAGATCATGTCATTCATCCAGTTCAGTGAGTCCCCTGCTCTTTTCTCCGCCGTAAAATCAAGCCGTGAGTCAACAGACACAAGTGACCAGTCTTCCTTTGCCGATGAGAGACAACGGTCTATGGCCGGCATCAGTGCGCTGGTGCCACCTATCACCACCGGAACGATATCCTGCGCCAGCAGTTGGATGAGCACATCACGCAGTCCGGCAAGTGTATCTTCAAATGAGGCTCCCGGCCTGAGGTTGCCAAGATCGGTGATCTTCATCTTACCCTGAAGGCGCGAGAAGGAGTATAGGCTTTTGCGGATGGCGTCAGGAGCATGTGATGCTCCCGTGTTGGCCGACGAGCGGTCATCAGGCACGCCGATCAGGGCCACCGCAAAGCTGCTGAGGTCATCAATGAGCTCATTGCCGGTATTGACCGCCACATTGTGCGAGAAGGCCGCGGATCCTTTCAGCGGCTCCGCCTCCGGCCTGTCAAGGCAGACAGGATCAAAATACTGGTTGAGGTCGATCATATTATATAAGGTCACTTCTTCTTTCCGCCCCTGGGGCTTTTCGGCTTACCGCCTTTTTCAATGATTGCGAGGCACTCTTCCCTGGTCAGCTTCTGCGGATCGGTACCTTTAGGGATACGGTAGTTGTTCTTGTCATGCACTATATAGGGACCGTATCTCCCGTTCAGCACCCTGATATCGCCGAACTCATTGATCAATTTCAGCTTGTCGCCCTCTCTCTTCTCCCTGATCAGCTCCATGGCCCTCTCTGTTGTGATTGTATAAGGGTCATCCTCACCCTTTTTAAGGGAATAGAACTTGCCGTCGTGTTTGACGTAAGGTCCGAACTTACCGAGGCCGACTGTCATCTCGCTCTCCTCAAAGGTTCCGACGCTCCTTGGCAGTGCAAAGAGAGCCAGCGCCTCATCGATAGTGATGGTCTCAAGCAGCTGGTCACGCCTGAGGTTGGCAAACCGTGGCTTGCTGTCAGGCGTGGCTTCACCAAGCTGTACCACGGGCCCGAACCTGCTCATGCGGACCGATACAGGCAGGCCGGTGGCCTGATCAGTACCCAGCTGACGGGAGCCGGTCATGCGCGCCCTGGTTGAGAGGGAATCATCAACGGACTTATGGAACGGACTGTAAAAACCGGCAATCATGTTGTCCCATTCCAGCTCACCGGCAGCTATCTCATCAAACTCCTTCTCGACGCCGGCGGTGAAGTTGTAATCGAGTATATCCGGGAAGTTTGCAATGAGGAAGTCGGTGACGATGATTCCAATGTCTTTGGGGAAGAGTTTTGATTTCTCCTTCCCTGCAATCTCAATCTTCTCAGTTCGTGTGATCTTACCTTTTAACAGGGTAAGCTGTGCAAGTGTCCGCTTTTCTCCCGGTCTGTCTTCACGGACAACATATCCCCGCGACTGTATAGTGGAGATGATGGGCGCGTAGGTTGAGGGTCTGCCTATACCCAGCTCCTCGAGCTTCTTAACCAGGCTGGCCTCGGTATATCTCGGCGGGGGTGATGTAAAGCGCTGAAGGGCGGAGATGGCTCCGGCAGTGAGCGCCATACCGTTGTCAACACGCGGGAGGATCGATTTTTCATCATCGCCGGCATTATTGTCAGATGATTCGGTATAGACCGTCAGGAACCCGTCGAAGAGAACCACCTCGCCAACAGCTGTAAAGTTGTTTGGTGACGCTGACATGCCGATTGTGATGGTGGTCTTCTCCATCATGGCATCTGCCATCTGTGATGCTATCGCCCTGCGCCAGATAAGCTCATAAAGCTTTTTCTCGTTCGTGCTGCCTGCTGTATCCTTCCGGTCGAAGTAGGTGGGCCTTATGGCTTCATGAGCCTCCTGCGCTCCCTTGGAGTGGGTCTTGAACTGCCTTGTCTTCGAATACCGGGCTCCATAATCCGCTGTGATGACCTCACGGGCTGTGTTGAGTGCCAGTGTTGAGAGGTTGGTGGAGTCGGTCCTCATATAGGTAATCTTCCCGGCCTCATACAGCTTCTGTGCAACGGACATTGTCTGAGCCACTGAGAAGCCGAGCTTGCGGTAGGCTTCCTGCTGCAGGGTGGAGGTGGTGAAAGGAGGGGCGGGTGAGCGCGTGCCCGGTTTTACAACTACATTCTCAACGGTGAAGGTTGATCCGCCACACTTCTCGAGGAAATTTTTAGCTTCAGGCTCTGTACCGAATTTTTTAGGACACTCAGCCTTGAGAAGAACTTCTGAACCCTCACTGTTCTGTCCGCTGAATGAACCTGTCACCCTGAAGGCGGAGTCAGAGACGAAGCTGATGATCTCACGTTCACGGTCTACCAGGAGGCGCACTGCCACCGACTGAACCCTGCCTGCAGAGAGGGAGGGCTGCACTTTTTTCCAGAGCACGGGGGAGATCTCGAAGCCCACCAGCCGGTCAAGGATCCTGCGCGCCTGCTGGGCATTGACAAGATTCATGTCTACCTGGCGCGGCGATTCAACGGCGCTGTTAATGGCCTCCTTGGTTATCTCATGGAAAACGATGCGCTTTGTTGAGGAGGGGTCAAGCCCCAGGACTGATATAAGGTGCCATGCAATAGCTTCACCCTCACGGTCCTCGTCGGAGGCTATCCAAACTGTCTTTGCCTGCGAAGCCAGCTTGCGAAGCTCGTTCACTACCTTCTTCTTGTCTTCGGGGACCTCGTATACGGGGTTGAAGCCTTTCTCAACTTCTACCCCGAGGTTGTTCTTTGCCAGGTCACGGATATGACCGAAGCTTGATACAACGGTGAAGTCCTTCCCCAGGAACTTTTCTATAGTTTTTGCTTTTGCAGGTGATTCAACTATAACCAGATTTTCTGTCATCCGAGATTTTTTTAAAACAGGGCAAAGTAAGCGATTAACGGAACTAACTTCAAAATTATTGGATAAGATTCTGTATAAATCATTAAATTAGCGCCCATATTATGAGGGTATCATGAAGGATAAAAAGTTCCGGGAAAACCTGATTTGGTTCTGGGTGATAATATCTTTGCCGGTGGTTCTTCTGCTAACGCTGTTCATCCTGATATCAACTAACAAGCTTGGTCCCATTCCCTCATTCGAGGAACTGGAGAACCCTGACAACAGCCTTGCCGCGGAGATTTACTCTGAAGATAATGTACTGCTCGGGAAGTTTTACATTCAGAATCGTACATGGACTGATTACGAGGAGATTTCGCCATATGTTGTTGATGCGCTTATAGCCACGGAGGATATCCGTTTCTACCGGCACTCGGGTATAGACTTCAGGGGGCTGGCCAGGGTGCTGGTCAAGACGATCCTTTTAGGACAGGAGACCGGCGGCGGCAGTACAATCACTCAGCAGCTGGCAAAGAATCTGTTTCTTCCGAGGGATCTCTCTAATGACCCTGCCATCGTACGTGCCTCAAAGCTGACAATCACCAAGTTCAAGGAGTGGCAGACTGCTGTGAAGCTTGAGAAGAGCTACACAAAGGAAGAGATCATTACAATGTATCTGAACGTTTTCGACTTTATATACAATGCAGTTGGCATAAACTCTGCTGCCCGGATCTATTTCAACACTACTCCTGACTCGCTGAACATAGAGCAGTCGGCCATGCTGGTAGGCATGCTCAAGAATTCCGTGGCGTACAACCCGCTGCGGAATGAGGAGGGCGCCTTCCGGAGACGCAACGTGGTGATCTCACAGATGGAACGTTACGGGTACCTCTCACGCGAGGTGGCTGACTCTGTAAAGGCGCTGCCGCTGGTGCTTGACCTGCGCGAGGACAGTCACAACACCGGCCAGGCGACATACTTCAGGGAGTATATAAGGGCAACGATGAACAGCAAGGAGCCGGAGCGCGAATGGTTCTATTCACAGGACCAGTATGAAGACGCCCTCTGGCGCTGGCAGAATGACCCGCTGTATGGATGGTGCCGGAAGAACACCAAGCCTGACGGATCATATTATAACCTCTACCGCGACGGGTTAAGGATCTACACAACACTTAACTCAAAGATGCAGGGTTATGCCGAGGAGGCTCTGATTGAGCATCTTACCAAAAACCTGCAGCCTGTCTTCAATAAGAAGGCGAAGACATACAAAAACCCGCCTTATTCCAATGATCTGAACTCTGCCCAGGTAAAACAGATAATGGACAGATCGGTGAGGCAGAGCGACAGGTACCAGAGCATGAGGCGTGCAGGTGTGCCGGAGGATTCAATCACCCTGGCCTTCAATACTCCCATTCCGATGAAGCTGTTTTCATGGGAGGGAGAGAAAGATACCCTTATGACGCCACTTGATTCAATCAGGTACTACAAGTTTTTTGTCAGGTCGTCATTCATGGCCCTGGATCCGCACACCGGGCATGTCAAGGCCTATGTGGGTGGCCCCGACTTCAGGTATTTCAAGTATGATGCTGTTACCCAGCAGAAGAAACAGGTGGGTTCTACAATTAAGCCGTTCCTTTACACCCTGGCGATGCAGGATGGCTATTCGCCTTGCTTTGAGGTGGAGAATATCCAACGTTCGTTTGACCTTCCGGGTGACTCGGTACCATGGAGGCCCAGGAGTTCAGGGCCGGAAGAATATCACGGCCGGATGGTGACCCTCAAGTGGGGGCTCGCTCAGTCAGAAAACTATATCTCTGCCTGGCTGATGAAGCAGTTTTCGCCGCAGGCGGTTGTTGATCTGATGCATCGCATGGGCATAAGGAGTTTTATTGACCCCGTATACTCGATATTTCTCGGAACCTCCGACCTCTCTCTTGAAGAGATGGTGGCGGCGTATGGCACCTTTGCCAACAAAGGGGTCTATACAAGGCCGCTCTATGTTACGCGTATTGAAGACCGCAACGGCAATGTGATCGCAACCCTCACCCCATTCATTGATGAGGTAATAAGTGAGGAAGATGCCTACCTGATGACATCTCTTCTTCAGGGTGTCGTAAACACAGGAACGGGCCTCAGGCTCAGGGGTACATACAGGCTCACCAACCAGATGGGCGGTAAGACAGGCACAACGCAGAACCACTCCAACGGGTGGTATATGGGTGTGTTGCCTGACCTGGTTGCAGGTGTGTGGACCGGCTGGGAGGATCAGGCTATTCACTTTGAGGATCTCTCCTTGGGGCAGGGATCAAATATGGCCTTGCCTGTCTTCGGCCTGTTCATGCAGAAGCTTCTTGCCGACAGTGCTTTTGTTCATCTGGGTGCGGCGCAGTTCGAGGCCCCTGCCAACTTCAATGTCCGGCTTGACTGTGAAAACTTAAAGAAACAGCAGCAGAACAGTCCTGACAGGCTGCGCGAGTACTAGAAGGGTCTGAAGGTCTCTTTTCAGTCTGCAATCGGCAGTCAGCAGTCCACAGTCAGGACTGAAGACTGAGGATTGAGGACTGAGGACTACTCCACTACTACCTCCCCTGCAAGCAGGCTCCTTCGCTAAAATTGCCCACCGGGCAATTTATTAACGCTCGGCCCTCTACTGCCTGAAAAGACTGCCAACTGCCGACTGCCGACTGGATTTCTCATGAGAATAGGTGCCTGACCAGCCCCTCAATCTTATATACCTTTGATATCTTTATTCCGGGCTGTTCCCTGATGCTCCTGTGATATCCCGAGACCACTATCTGTTCAAACCCCATCCTTGAGGCTTCCATGATACGCTGTTCGAGTCTTGCCACCGGCCGTATCTCTCCTGAGAGCCCCACTTCTCCGGCGAAGGTCGTATGCTGGTCTACGGGTGCGTCAAGATTTGATGACATCACCGC
>JBGSLG010000163.1:0-8210 GCA_041740815.1 Bacteroidales bacterium | reverse complement strand
CAGGAACAGCGGGAAGAGGCTGTAGTGTCCCATGTCTGCGATACTTCCGCCTCCGAAATCATACCATCCGCGGAACCGGTTGTGGGTGTAATAAGGATGAAATGGCATGTCGGGTACGGGACCCAGCCACAGTTCCCAGTTGAAGCCATCGGGGACGGGTTTGGATTCTGTGGGCCTCGATGGCCACTGTTCCCATACAGGCCGGTATGACCAGTTGTGTATCTCTTTCAGCTTGCCGATTACCCCGTCATTGATCCATTTCAGAATCAACTCATACTGCGGCCGCTCGCTCCATGCCAGGAGGTGTGTCTTCACCCCTGAGCTCTTTGCCGTCTCGATGGCGAGCCTTCCCTCGTACATGCGGTTGGCGATGGGTTTATGAGTGATTACATGCTTGCCCTTCTTCATGGCTGCGATGGCAAGATGGGCATGATGATGATCGGGAGTCATGATCTTGATGGCGTCGATACCCGGTTCTTTTTCCAGCAGCTCACGGTAATCCTCATATGATTTGCATCCTGTCCAGTTGCCCGAGGGTTTGTTTTTGCCATAGTATGTCTCGACAAATTCCTTTCCTATATCCCTTCCGCCCGGGATACCTTGGTATCTTGCGCCCCAGCCGGGCTCGTCAAGTGCATTCCGGATTGTGTTCCGGATACCCTCCGGCGACCAGTCGAGGTAGTCGTCAGTGAGCCTGTTCACGTCACATACTGCCACAACCTGTATATCAGGACTCTGCAGCAGTGACGGCATCTCCCGCAGTCCCTGGGTGCCGCAGCCTATATTGGCAATTGTGATCTTATCGGATGGGGCCACATATCCCGGTCCGCCCAGTACAAACCTGGGAACAACTGTGATTGTAGCAGCAGTGGCGACAGTTGAGCCGATAAATTTCCTGCGGTTAATAGATTTCCTCGATCCCATAATACCGGTATTAGATGTATGAAGACTGAAAAACAGGTGCCTTTTGCCTGAGGTATAATTCCCCATCAGTAAGGTCATTCAATTTAAGAAGATTCCCGGTAAATACAAAAAGAAGAAAAACGGTTCACTCATCAATGATTTAAGATCCTGCACTGTACCATCATACAATCATGATATTCGCCCGAGCTCGTGGCACTAGCTCCCGTCCGTTAGTTTTGGGAAAGGGACAATCATCTATCAGTGCATGCAACGAACAGCATAGCCGGCCTTTTTTTTGCCGTAACCGGAATACAGACCCGCATCATTGTAAGAGGCGTAGTAAGTGTGGACGAGATCATTGCTGTAAGCGGTACTGCTCCACCATTCGGCATAGTAGCCCACCCCGTCATACTGACCAGTGGAACTGCGGAAGCCTGTGGGAAGAGCCTTGAAACTATATTTATCAGTAGCGCCCGTATTGGGGGTTTCCCAGTAGGGGTGGGAATTAGGAGCGGTTCGCTTACTTTTCAGCTTGCCTCCTGCAACATCCTCTCCTCCGAGGAAGGTGGTAAGTTCTTCCCAATCCTCTTCGGAGGGTACACGCCAGCCTGTGGGGCAAAGTCCCCTGCTGTCGGTAACTGCCATCCAGTTATATAAGTACCCATAGACGTCTCTGACCTCATCTTCAGTGTTAAGCCCATCAATGTAGGTGGGGTGGTAGATGCAAAAGGCAGCATTTGCGCTGGCCCATTCATATCCAGCATATAACCATGTTTGTATCGGTGAACCGTCATTGAAATTGCCGGCATGCATGTTGCTGGTCATCCACACCTGATCGCCAATTGCCATGACGCCATATTCGTTGCCATTCACATCTTTAACAGTGGTTGTGCTTATATTTGGATCCCCGCCTCCGGGGTCTTCGCCGCAATTGCTGAAAAGCATTACTAATATGCACAGAATGATCAGCTTGTAAATCCAGAACTTCAATACTGTT
Organism: Bacteroidales bacterium; assembly: GCA_041740815.1. Taxonomy (GTDB): domain Bacteria; phylum Bacteroidota; class Bacteroidia; order Bacteroidales; family VadinHA17; genus SR-FBR-E99. The sequence continues at coordinate 6,310 of JBGSLG010000163.1, read as the reverse complement.
TTCATAGCTATAAGTTTTTTCCTCAATGATACATTTCAACAAAGGAATGTGGCTGCAGATTGGCAATAAGAAGTTAATTTCAAGCCTGCTAAATATCAGCTTATAGCAAATTTAGATCATATTTTTATAGAAGTCAAGTTTTTTTTAGGTCAGGCAGCATGAAATATGACAGTACGACCAGAGGGTTGACATTAAGTATTATCTTATCACAGATTTATTTGAATTTTGGGACTATTTCTGTAATAAATCTCAACACGGTCTGTACGCAATACGCTCACCCCTCTACGCTTTCGGAGAGAGGGCACAGGCTATGGTTATTTTTTCAACTCACCCAGTTCGATGCCATAGTCATACTGCAGGTCTTCATGCAGGCTGGATATCTTTTTAGAGATGGTGTCGAGCAGTCTGCTGTAGAGATTCATAAGAGCTGTGTTCCTACGTATGGACGGGGAAGTTTTCTTCAGCTTTCCACAGAAATAGAGCAGCAGATCGACCTCCGTCTGTTTCTTCTGAGAATACCTGATGTACTTCCTGGTGTTCTTCAGGATCTTCCTGACGCTCTTCCTGATAAAATAATAGCTGGTCCGGTTGATCTTGTCGAACTCCTCATCCAGCTCCTTCCTGACACTGTTAACGTAAGACAGTTCGTCGGCCGACTCAAACAGCAGGTACGTCAGAAGCTCCTTATTCTCCTTTTTGAATCTCGCAAGGCGAAGACACAGATCGCGCACCTCCTTGGGAGTGCGATAGGCCAGCTCCTGGCTTAGCTCTTTTAGCGTGACGGTCTTCATTAACAGGACAGCTGATGCTGTTATGCAAAGCTAAGATAATATTTCCTAATGGTCCGGATTGGCAATGAGTTGAAGTGGACCCGCTGAACAAACGAGCACCTTGGTCACCACGGGAAAAATTCGGTTTTTCCCGGGAATTTTATATCTTTAGAGGACTATACCTCCAGAAGAAGAAAAAGGTCCGGCAGGGATGAGCGAGAGAAATTTTTGCAAGGATGTGCTGTTCGGTGTTGCCGTCGGCGATGCGCTGGGGGTACCTGTGGAGTTCCGGTCGAGGGATGAGCTGCAGAAGGATCCCGTCACCGGCATGGGTGGCTACGGCACACATAACCAGCCACCCGGGACATGGTCTGACGACAGCTCCCTGACATTCTGCCTGGCTGAGGCGCTGACGGAGGGGTTTGACCTCAACGTCATAGGACAGAACTTTGTAAGGTGGCACCGGAAAGGCTATTGGAGCGCCCACGGAAAGATATTCGACATCGGGGGCATAACCTGGCGGGCGCTCTCACGAATACACTCGGGGGTGGCGCCGGAGATGGCGGGCGACGACGGCGACTGGTCTAACGGCAATGGCTCACTGATGAGGATCCTGCCGCTGCTCTTTTATGTCGCCGGCAAACCACCTGCGGAAAGGTACCGCCTGACGCAACAGGTGTCGGCACTGACCCACAGGCATGTGCGGTCAGTAATATCCTGCTTCATCTGCCTCGAGTTTGCCGGGTATATCATGAATGGTGCGGATAAGAACGAGGCCTACACCTCTCTTCGCAGTGCGACACCCGGCATGCTGGAGTCGTTAGGCATCAGCATGGAAGAGATAAAACACTTCGACAGAATACTTAGAAAGAATATATTCAACCTGCCCCCGGAGCAGATAGTCAGCGACGGCTTTGTGGTACATACGCTAGAAGCCGCCCTGTGGTGCGTCATGAAAACAAGCAGCTACAGCAAGGCAGTACTGAAAGCTGTCAATCTGGGCCGCGATACGGACACCACTGCTGCCGTTGCCGGTGGACTTGCAGGGTTGCTTTACGGTTATGATTCGATCCCGGAAGAGTGGATCAGCCTCCTTGCCCGGAGGAGAGATATTGAAAACCTGGCTGAACGGCTTCAGTCAGTCATTCATTCAGCCACTTCCTGAAAGCGGTCGGATATGACCTGCCTGTGACGGTCATGCATTATCGATGCTGAAGGCGGCCTTGAGCGACCGGTATTTATTAAGGCTCTCTGCCAGATCGCTCTTGCGGATGGGCTTCAGGAGGTAGGAGATGCTGTTCAGCTGGAAGGCCCTGACGGCGTACTGATCATAGGCGGTGGCTTCGGGTGGTTAACAATATTGTGTTTGATGGCATTCTCAAGCACCACCTGCAGCGACAGCGGCGGCAGAACCATGCCGAGCAGTGCGGAAGGGATATTTACCGACCATGTCAGGTCCTCACCGTAACGTATCTGCTGCAGGAAGAGATATGAACGCAGGAAGTGGGTAAAGCTATCCAGGGGATAGAAACCGCTGAGGTTGTTGTATAGGATGACTATAAACTGAACCGCCAGGGAGACTCCGATCAGAAATCTTATGAGCCTCCCCAGGGGTATCAGTCTGTTTATCCGGTTTAAAACAGTTTCTGCCATTTCTGTGGTTCGATCTGTGCAAGCGGTTTGCAGATGTTAAATTAACAAAGAATTATTTTGTATCAGAATTTTTTGAGGATGCCCATTCTGACGGAGTAGTAGTTCCTGTCGGGAATTTCATAAGCTGATTCCGGGCCCCAGTTTGCAGGCAGGGAGTTATACCTGACCTCGGGGACGAGAGACCAATTCTCACCCAGGGGGAACTCCACGCCGCATCCAAGCTGCCATCCGAATCCATGGGTTGTGTCGAAGATAAGTTCGCCGGAGGGATCCTCAATCTCGATATGCTTATACTGAAGTCCGCCTCTGACGAAGACCCGTATACCCGATGAGTCAACAGGGCGTTTGTACTGCAGTCCGAGGACATAGCCCGTCTCCTCAAAATCGCATCTGTGACCTGCAGGCTGGAACTCGTTGCGAAAGGCGTTGTAACCCCAGCCGCCATAGAGGCCAACATAGTTCACTACCCGGTAGTGGAACAGCGCTTCGCCGCCGGCGCCGACAGAGTTGACGGTTTCACCCGGAGCGGGGACAGAGGCGGACAAACCGCCGTTGACTTCAAATCCACCCCTCTTCTCGTCTGCCTGAGCCACGAGGCTTGCAGGGAGAAGTGCCAGAAGTGCAGCTGCCAATAATACTCTTGTTTTCATCTTAATTTGTTTTATGGATTAGTGTTTGATTTTCGAAACAAAAGTAGATGCCAACCTCCGGCCTTGAAATTAAAAGGTGCAGGAGGTGTAAACCTGGAGGCTGAAAGTGTTTAGAAGAGCTCTGAAGGTGTCAGGTCAGAGGCCGTCTGGCCCGGATTGGACGGGACGGGAAAAGAGATATGCGGTTCTTTTGATACTTTTTCCCGCTTTGTAAAATTCATTCGGGATAAAATTCTAGTTTTGCCACATGATTATTGTTGCTTTGTCTGATACTCACGGCAATCACCGTTCGGTTGATGTACCTCCTGGTGATATAATCATTCACTGCGGGGATATCACACGAAAAAGCAACCTGTCTGAAGTGAGTGATTTTGTTGAGTGGTTTTCCGGATTGGATTTCAAATATAAGATTCTGGTTGCCGGGAACCACGACAGGTTTATCCGGAAAAAGAAAACTGAATTTCTCGAATTGATCAGGAGCCATCAGATTGAATACCTGGAGAATGAGGTATTAAGGATAAACGGACATGCAATTTTTGGTTCGCCTTTCACCCTTAATTACGGCTGTCTCGGTGCGTTTACCTATTCCGATCCCCCGGAAGCAGAAAAGATCTGGAGTTTAATTCCGCAGAATATTGATATCCTGGTTACACATGCGCCTCCAAAGGGGTTCAGGGATTTTTCCGCGACAGAAAATCAGAATGCAGGATGCGAGGTGCTGAGGGACAAAGTTTTAATGATCAAACCCCAGTATCATATTTTTGGCCATATCCATGAATCCTATGGGATGGAGTCTCATGAAGATTCTGTTTTTGTCAATGTTTCATTGTCAAACGGGTCAGGGGAGATAGTAAACAAGCCTGTTGTGCTTGAGTTATAAAAAGGGCGAGACCGTTCCGGATAAGGCTCCGTATTCATTATAATAGCTAAACCATTTTTCGTTGCCGAAGAATTATTTTATCCACTTATAATTTTCCTTAACTGAAAATTTATCTAATATTGGAACCTGATCTTAATTCTTGTCGGAATATTTCAATGAGGCCTAAATGACAGACACAAATCGCGTCGGATTTGACAATGAAAAATATCTCAGGGAGCAGACTGCTGCTATCCTTGAGAGAGTGGGACGTTTCAACAATAAGCTGTACCTGGAGTTTGGCGGTAAGCTGCTTTTCGACCTTCATGCGGCGAGGGTTCTGCCCGGGTTCGATCCCAATGTCAAGATGCGCCTCCTGCAGATGCTGAAGGATAAGATCGATGTCATCCTCTGCATCCACGCCGGGGATATCGAGAGGAAGAAGATCAGGGCCGACTTCGGCATAACCTATGACGTTGACGCACTGAAGACAATCGATGACTTCAGGGAGTGGGGGATTGAGGTGACGGCCGTAGTCATCACACGCTACATGAACCAGTCGCCAGCGAAGGCTTTCAAGAACAAGCTGGAGCACCGGGGAGTCAAGGTTTATCTTCATTATCCCACGAAAGGCTATCCCTTTGATGTTGATCAGATAGTGAGCGATGAGGGTTACGGGGCCAATGCATATATCAAGACCACCAACCCGATAGTGATTGTGACCGGTCCGGGTCCGGGCAGCGGCAAGCTTGCCACCTGTCTATGTAATTTATACCATGAATACAGGAGGGGCGTCAAGGCCGGCTATGCGAAGTTCGAGACTTTCCCGATATGGGATCTGCCCATTGATCACAAGGTGAACATCGCCTACGAGGCCGCCACCGTCGACCTGAAGGATGAGGTTCTGATCGACGAGGATCATTTTAAGGCATACGGTGTAAAGATTGTGAATTACAACCGCGACATAGAAGCCTTTCACCTGCTGAAGCGTATCCTCGAAAAAATCACCGGCGGTGAGTCTATGTACCAGTCGCCCACCGATATGGGCGTCAACCGTGCCAGCTCGGGGATAGTGAATGATGACGTTATACAGGAGGCAGCACATCAGGAGATCATCCGCCGCTATTTCAGGTGTGCAGTGGAGTATGCACTTGGGCTGGCAGACAAGGAGACCCTCGACCAGGCGCTGATGGTGATGGGGAAGATACACGCGAAGGGCGAAGACCGTAAGGTGGTTCTTCCTGCCAGGAAAGCGTCAAAAGAGGCGGAGAAGGGCGGCAAGGGCAATGCCGGGTTCTTCTGCGGGGCGGCAATAGAGTTGCATGACGGGACTATCATCACCGGGAAGAACTCGCCGCTGATGCATGCCGCCGCCAGCCTCGTGCTGAATGCCTCCAAGTACCTTGCCGGGCTGCCCGACAGCCTGCTGCTCCTGCCAAAGAACCTGATTGATTCGGTCACCTATCTCAAGAAGGATATCCTCAACGGGAAAGAGGTCAGCCTCGATGTAGAGGAGATGCTTATACTGCTTGGCATAAGCGCGTTATCTAATCCTGCAGCCCAGGCTGCGCTGGAGAAGCTGAAGCTGCTTCGCAGCTGCGAGGTGCATCTCACTCACATACCCACCCCGGGTGATGAGGCAGGCCTGCGCAAGCTACACGTCAACCTGACGTGTGATCCGGAGTACTCGAGCAAGAGTTTGTTTATAAGCTGATCTGCTTACAGGCAGCAGGCAGTATAGAGGATCAATTATCGTATCCGCAGATCAGAACGGGAATATACCCGGATCATATACCCGTCGGGGGATGCCAACATAATACAGGTCAAACCCACCCTTGCCACCTGGCCGGTTGGAGGAAAAGACCATCAGGTCATTGACATATGAATCCTCGGTTGCCACAACCACAGGCCGGTATTCATCGTACTCGGTGTTGATGTCTTCTCCCATGTTGACGGGTGTCAACCAATCCTGGCCGTTAAAAATGGCATACCACAGGTCAAACCCGCCAAACCCGCCCTCGCGGTCAGAGGCAAAAACTATCATGTTTCCACTGATAAACGGACACTTGTCATCGGCGCTGCTGCTGAGCATCGATGACCTCGTGACGGTTACGGCAGCCGACTCACTTATCAGTTTGCCTTCCTCACCGGTAGCACGGTAGATATCAAACGAGCCCTCGCGGTCCGACATGAAATATACCGTCTCCCTGTTCATCCTAGCGCCACTATGGATTGACAGATACCCTTCGTCATACTCCGTGTTGAGCGGGCTGACAGGGAACGGGTCGCCGTCAGGATGAAATACCTCCTCACCGAATAAATAGTTGCAGCAGAAGATATCGAGGCTCCCGTCCTGGTCACTGGTGTAGAAAAAGCGCCTG
>JBGSLG010000162.1:0-20369 GCA_041740815.1 Bacteroidales bacterium | reverse complement strand
GAAGCTTGAATGTGTCATCATGGACAGGAAAGATCAGGCACCGCAGGGTGGGGGTGAGCCGGCAATAATTGCCGTAGGGGCTGCTGTGGGCAACGCCATTTTCGATGCCACGGGCGCAAGGCTATTCAGGGTGCCGTTTACTCCGGAGAGAGTTTTGGAGGCGATAAAAGGTCTGAAGGTCTGAGGTCTGAAGGTCCCTTAGATTTGTCTTATGGGACCACATTCTAATTGTGATTTTTATTAATTCCGTAATTTGCTTAAAAACCAACCGGTATGGGTGAATTATTGAAGGTCATAAGCTCTCAGACTTAACGTCAGATAAAATCCCATACCGGTGTTTTGAACAAGCTTCAAATAGAAATTAAGGCTTTGGGCCTATTATCAGGGACTTGAACGTGTTCAGAACGTGGTTTTTAGTTTTTATAAAGTTAATTAAAAAACAAAAATCATGTTTAAAAACTTCATTGGTATTGATGTCTCTAAAGCCAAGTTCGATCTGGCTTTAATCAAGGACTGTGATAAGGAGAATATAATCCAGGCAGTCTTTGAAAACACTCAAAAGGGAATTAAGGAAATGACCCGATTCCTTGAGAAAGAGTATCAGGTACAATTATCCGATACTATTTTCTGCATGGAGTTCACAGGCATTTATTGTCGCCCTTTAACCATGTTTATGACAGATAAAGAATGTAATGTCTGGTTGGAAATGCCTGTGAACATCATCCGGTCTCTTGGACTGCAGAGAGGCAAGAATGATCGGGTTGATGCACGCCGGATAGCTCTTTATGCTTATAAAAACATAGAGGATGCTAAACTCTGGAAGCCTCAACGTGATGTAATCTTAAAGCTCCGTGATCTGCTGTCACTGCGGGAAAGACTAATCTCTTCCAGAAAGTCCCTGATGGCACCCATAGATGAATTAATTGCTATGGGAGATAAGCAGGGAGCTGCAAGAGTAAAAAGAGGCTGTAAACTGACTCTGTCTTCAATTGATAAAGAAATTGAAATTATAGAAAAGGATCTTGATGATACTATCAAGAATGATCCTCAGTTAAAAGAGCTTTATAATCTCGCTACATCAGTTCCCGGCGTTGGAAAATACACAGCATTGTTCATGATTTGCTATACCAATGAATTTTCCATATATAATAACCCTAAACAACTTGCCTGTTACTGCGGAGTAGCTCCGTTTGAACACTCATCAGGATCCAGCGTAAGGGGGAAAACACGGGTAAGTCATATGGCTAACAAAGTGCTTAAAAGGATGCTCCATATGGGAGCCTTATCAGTTATATCCAGAGACCCTGAGTTGAGTATTTATTATCAAAGAAAAATTGCCCTGGGCAAAAACAAGATGCTTGTCATTAATGCGGTGAGAAACAAAATTATACACAGGTTATGTGCAGTCATAAAACGTGGTTATGAATATCAGCCAGAAAATCTTTTCAAAGAACGTTTGGTTTTATCATAGAAATCTGTCTGCGGGCCGTCGCTGCGCTCCGTCTGAAGGTCTTAGGTACAAAGGGCTTATGGAACGTTTTACAGTTTGTATAGTTTGGACGAGGAGCCTTCAGGGCTTTTTCGGAAATAGAGAGCCATTTTAAAGCTGCGAAGGGGAGGGCAGCAGTAAGCATTACTGTCTGATCCCGACGCTGACGATAATGATTAGCTGTTGCAGAACGGGTTCAGCAGTCGGGAGAGTTGTAATGCGTGTGCAGCTGAAAAAATGGATCTCCCGAAAAAGACCTGTGGCTGCCTTTTTCTTTGTTTCGTTTCTTTTGGGCAAGCAAAAGAAATGAAAAAGAAAATATCCCTTCTCCAGTCCGCAAATCCGCAGTCTTCAGTCTCCAGGCTTCAGTCTTTAGTCTCGGTCCAAGTAACTGATTATCAATTCTTAATTCTTATCTCTTAATTCTTAATTACGTCTGCTGACTGTGGACTGCCGACTGCCGACTGAGGAATGCTGGCTTTATTTCACTACTGCCTCTTTCACAGTCGAAAGGATTTGCGAATGTCGAATAAATCGACAATCGACAATTGACAATCGAAAATTCAACTACTGCCTGTTGCCTTCCCGATCCGCCAGCTGGCGGATGCGGGATTGATCCTCCCCCTACTGTCGGAGGCTCAAACTGCCGACTGCCGACTGCGGACTGAAGACTATTTTTTATTGACTGGAACCTCATTAACGGTTCCCTCCGAAAGTATCGTGATCTCGGTCCGGCGGTTAAGTCTTTTGCCGGCCGGGGTGACATTGTCAGCCATGGGAGAAGTCTCTCCGTATCCATGTACGAAGAGGCGATCAGCGCTTATTCCTCTTTTGATAAGATACTGCCTGACTGACCCGGCACGTTTTTCTGAGAGCACCTGGTTATGCTCATCGGTGCCGTCGGAATCGGTGTGCCCACCAATCTCAACCACCACCGTGTTATTGATCTTCAGGAACTCATGCAGTTTTTCAAGCTCCGGCATCGATGCCTCCAGCAGGTCCCATGAGTCAGTGTCATAGAAGACATTGTACATTCGCATGAACTCTCCTTGCCTGACCCTGTTCATGGCGATTGTTTTTCGGTAGGGTTCTGCAGATGTATACCCCTCCTCGAAGTCGAAATTCTCGGAGAATATCATATATCCGTCGGCCGTCACATTCAATCCGTAGCTGTACCCCCGTGGCAGGCAGACAAAGAATCCGCCCCTGCTGTCAGTCACCGAGGCTACCACCCCTGTGCGGTTGGTAAGGTCGGTCAGTTCATACCTGGCGGTTATCGGTGCGCCGGTTGCTTTGTCAATGACGGTGCCCCTGAAGTATGATACCGGTTCAGGCTGAACCTCGGTGGGCAGATCGATGTAATAAATGTCTTTCCCCTTGCTCTTGTCACGCGAGGAGGAGAAGAACGCTCTTTTCCCGGATGATTCAATCACCAGTCCCGTCTCGTCCGCAGGTGTATTGACTGACGGTCCCATGTTCTCAGGCGCTGTCCAGGTCGTGTCGCGGTTCATTGTGCTTGTGTAGATGTCATGACCGCCGAACGACTCTCGTCCGTTTGATGAGAAATAGAGTGTTCTGCTGTTAAAATATATGAAGGGGGAGAATTCGTCTCCGGCGGTGTTAATAGTCTTGCCCGGGTTGACAGGTTTGCCCCATTTGCCATCTCTTCCGAGGACAGAATACCAGATGTCCATCCCTCCCATTCCGCCCGGTCTGTTACTGACAAAGAAAAGCATTCTGCCGTTGGGACTGATTGATGGCTGCGATTCCCAGTATGTGGAGTTCACCGGTGCACCGGCATTTACTCCCGGTGACCACCTGATGCCGTCATGGACAGAGTAGTAGATATCGCATCGTCCGTATCCGTCGTTGCGGTCACATGCAGTGAAGTACATTGACCGACCATCGGAAGCGATAGACTGGGCACCCTCGTTGCCGGCCGTATTCAGAGGAGCCCCGGCATTGCGGGCCGTCCCCCAGTAGCCTTCACTCACCCAGCGGCTGATGTAGAAGTCCTCCTGCCTGTCACGGCCGTAACCTGCTGCTCTTTTCACCTCACGGGTGAAGATGAGTTGCTGCCCGTCACCTGTCACCGAGGGCCAGTACTCATCAAGCCCGGTGTTTACTGAGTCGCCTACACTGACCGGTTCGGTTCCGAAGAGAGAACCCGGAAAAGAGAGTGCGAACCGGCAGCTGGCAAGCATCTTCTCAGCTTCCGTCCGCAGCCTGGCGTTTATCTTCGGCTGGCTGAGATAGGCTTCAAGGTGCGACTTTGCTTCGGCATACCTGCCGGTACGCAGTTCTGCCCTGCCAAGACCATATAGCGCGTGTACAAAGAATAGTGAGTCAAGTGATACTGCCTTACGGTAATGAGTCACCGCCTTCTCCCAGTCACCCGTGTCAGAGTAGAGCTGACCAAGCAGCAGATGGGCCTCATAGAACCCTTCATCCTCTTTCACCGCCATCAGCAGGCCGGTCTCTGCGCGGTCATAATAGAGGAGATCGTAATCCCTCTTGCCCTGTTCATAATACTTAAGCGCCCTGTTTGACCTTGTATGGTAACCCTGGCCGGTAAGGGTGCACTGGCTCACTATCACCAGAATCAGGAGAGTTATCAGCGTTCTGATGCTCATTCAGGGTATGTGCATGAATTTATGAGCCTGAAGGGAGACCATCCACCTGGTGTTCCTTTTGACATATTCGGTTATTTCTGCTATCATCTCACCATAACGACTCCATTCAGGCTGCAGAAGAAGCCTGCATTCATGGTTCACCATGGTGCTGTATTTCTCTGCCGCATCAAAATCAGTGCCATCATATACTACCACCTTCAGCTCAGAAGCCAGGGCCCATATCTCCGGCACAGGGGGTGATCCCTTCTTGGGAGACAGAGTAATCCAGTCCCATCTGCCGCTAAGGGGATAAGCCCCGGAGGTTTCGAGATAAGTTTTTATTCCTTTCGCGTGCAGAAGGTCACTCAGGGGATCAAGGTCCCACATCAGCGGTTCACCCCCTGTTACTACAACAGAGTCTGCCCCGGCAGCAGAGACACGGTCAGCCATTGCGGTGATGTCAACCAGGGGGTGCAGATCAGCATTCCACGAGTATCTTGTGTCACACCAGCTGCAGCAGATGTCGCATCCCCCGATCCGGATGAAGTAGGCTGCTTTTCCCGTATTGCATCCCTCCCCCTGGATCGAGTAAAACTCCTCAACGATGGGGAGCATATGATCGTCATAATTGCCGGGACTGTTTTTCATGCTATTTTTTGCCTAAAGAGAGGAGCCTGAAAAAATCATGGAACAATTCAGTATTATCCTGCACTCCGGTAAACGAGAGTGCTCCCGGACCGTACGCAAAGACAGGCACCATCACCCCTGAGTGACCTTTGATGCTGAATGCGCCGGATACCTCCTGCTTTGCCATGTCTCCCCCGGTGATGCTCATCCCGCCAGTCTCATGATCTGCGGTGACCACAATAAGGGTTTCACCGTCTGTGCCAGCGAATTCACGGGCAACGGCTACCGCCCTGTCCATATCAAGAATTTCATCATAAACCATTTTTGTGTCGCTTGAATGGCCTGCGTCATCGATCTCTGATCCCTCAACCATAAGAACAAATCCCTTTCGGTTTTTGGAAAGCACCTCAATCGCTTTGCGTGTTGCACGTGCCAGGTATTCAGGATCCCTTCCCTCAAACAATCTGGGCATGTCTTCCTGCGACACCAGTCCCGCTATCCGGGATGCCTTTGACGCTTCGAACGATTCAAGGTCATAGGTGACATCATAACCTGCAGATGAAAGCTGCGAAACAACATCCTCCGACGGTTTGAAGCTGCCTGTAGAGTCAACCTCCGGCTCGAAATATTTCCTTCCGCCGCCGATGAATACCTCTGCGGCTCCACTGACGTACCAGGCTGCAATGGCTCGGTATTCATAGCGCAGCGGAACGTGAGCAGTGAAGGTAGCAGGAGTGGCATCAGTGAGAGAACTGGTGCAGACAATGCCCGTCGATTTGCCTGCTGCGCGGGCGTGTTCAAGGAGGGTTATCAGTACTGTGCTGTCAGGCCTCACTGATATCATCCTGTTGTTTGTCTTTTCACCTGTGGCGATAGCTGTACCTCCTGCGGCTGAATCTGTTGAATAACTGTTTGCCGAATGGGTTATACTGAATCCTGTCACCGGAAATGCCGGGAAGGTCATCTTATTGCCTGTGACAGTCATGGCGGCGTAAACATGTGAAAGACCCATACCGTCGCCGATAAAAATAATCAGGTTGCGAGGCTTCTGCCTGACACTGCCGGCCGAGGTCAGTGTAATGATTATTGATGAAATAACCGCCAGTTTGAAAAAAGTTTTCATATCGTCACTGAAAATCAATTGTTGCCAAACAGTAGTCCTGTCTCCCGTTTCTCTGCCTCCGCCGCCCAATCTGCGGGTATAATACTCCACTCAGATAGCGGTGCCGGGCTGATTGTACCTTTTTCGCGGATCCATTCTGTCATATAGTGCCTGAGGTCTCTCTCAGTGGCATTTAAGATTCTGCGGTCGAGTTCCTTTCCTGTTATGCCGGCAGCCGGGAAGTGTCCGCCACCACCGTTGGCACGGTATGAGTTTACGGCAACTTTATATGTCGCACTATGGCTGAAGGGTGTTCCGTCACTCAGTGCCGTGATGTTGACCCTGGCTCCCTGGGGTTTGCTTACGTCAACCGTATAGCGTATACCCATGGCTGACTCGAAGTTATACGAGGGATTGCGCAGCCTGGCTGTTCCGTTGACCATCACCGGCTTCCCGCCGGCGTCAAACCGGTACCGAAGCATATAATCCTTTTTGTTGTCCATTGTCTCGAACCATAGTCCGGCCGAATGCTCCAGGTGCCTGTCAATCTCACCTCCCGTCATGGTAACTGTATAGAGAAAATTCTCAAACCGGTAGAGACGGTACATATCCATTATCCTTAAATCCCCTTCATTGATGCTCTGGTCAAACGACAGCGGTGCCGCCAGAGATACCTGGGCACCGCTTATGTCAAGCTGCATCCGGTGTATCAGGTCAACGAACGCCGAGGGCCCGAAAAATGCATCGCGGGTCGTGGCGGTGGCATCAGAGCGCCCTATTATTTCAGAGGTGTAGGCCTTGAGCGTGTCAGAGACGCCTTTATATCTTTCGATAAAAGCAGCCGACTCCGGGAGGGTGTTCATGGGTATCAGCGTGCCTGCAAGAACAGGTTTTCCCTTTCCGCCATCCTGCTGCGACGGTGTGACGGAGACGTGCATCAGCGTCTCGGCCCTGCTGCCGCCATCAAGCAGCAACACCTTGTCTCCTGCACTGTTGTTTACCTCCTTCATGTCCTGTCGATGGTCATGGCCACAGAATATCACATCAAAGCCGGGGACATTGACAGCCACAGCCAGCGTACTGTTCTCATCGTCGCCTGTCTCATCCTCATCACCCATTCCGGAATGGAAAAGTCCTACTATCAGGTCAGGCTTCTCATCGAGCATCACAGGCATCCATTTTCTGGCCGTCTCCACCATGTTTTCAAATCTGATTCCGCGATACAAAGATTCCGGCAGCCACCGGGGAACAGACGGAGTAATCAGTCCGAAGACAATTACCTTCATCCCCTGTTTTCTGATAACTGTATAGGGCTCAAAATATGGTTCCCCGGTACTGATATCCACCGCATTGGCAGCCAGCAGAGGGAAATTATAATCGCGCCGGACCCTGTCATAGACCGGGTGCCCTGCCTCAATGTCATGGTTGCCTGCTGTTGCGGCATCATAACCCAGGTGGTTGAGTATATCAGCTATTGCATGTGTCCTGGTTGTGTCAACAAAATTGTAATAGTAAGCCAGCGGATCACCCTGAAGGATATCGCCGTTATCAAGAAGAATTATACTTTCATTCCCTTCAGCCCCGGTTATGGAGGCCAGATTGGCCAGCGAGCGGTCAGTGGCGGTGCCCTCTGTATTGTCAAAAGGCAGCAGCATACCGTGAAGGTCTGTTGTCACATAAATATCAATCCCCTTCTGATCAGTACATGATGTTACCATCAGGGCCAGGAAGGCAAATAAGATTGTATTGAGTATAAATTTCATGTAAGTCACTTTTTACTATTTTTCTGTAATGGCAGGTGTCAGCATCCGCTTGCGGTTGTTTTTACCCTTCTGCAGAATAAACTGATCAGCAAGGTCGCCTGATGCATCAAATGCTTTAAAAGTCAGCTCATTTCCAGAAACTGATATTACCTGCCAGGTCTGAGTGTTTGTCATACCCACCTCCCACCAGGTTTCGGCATCCTGCTTATACTGTTTGGCCCCGCTGACGGAGACAACGTAGACTGCACCTGCATTCCGGTAGTTTTTCTCTTCACCCTCAGGCATCATCATTCCCCTTGCATATGTATGATCATGTCCTGTAAGTACCAGGTCAACGCTATATTTATCAATGAGCGGTTTCAGCGTCTCCCTGACAACCTTATTATCCCTTCTTGCGGCTGTTGAATAAACCGGGTGATGAAAAGTCATGACAGTCCAGTTGCAGGGATTGTTCCTGAGCAGCCCCTCCACCCACACTGCCTCCCTGCGGGCAATCTCCTCATCTCTTGTCATGAGGTCTGAGTTTAAAACAATAAACCTTACTCCCTGGTAATCTGTTGTATAAGAAGTCTCCGCAAGTCCCTCAGGACCGTTCTCCGGCAGTGTAAAACCCGCCCTCCAGTATTTGTTCAGGTCTCTTTTGGTTCTATCAGCAGGATCATAATACTCATGATTGCCGGGTGTGGGAAGTACAGGTATCTCTGAAAGGATAAAAGCACCGGCTTCGTGCCATTCACCCCACTCATCATCTTGCAGTGTCGAACCGGATCCTCCGTCAACCAGGTCGCCGGAAAAAATCATCAGCCTGGCATCGGGCGTTGACCTGTAGGCTTGCCTGATTACTCTTGAATATAACGAATTTCGGCCCTGTGAATCCCCGAAATAGAGAAACGAGAAGGGCTGTGGAGCTGCGGATGCCGTGGTAAAGGTGAACCATTCGCTTGCATCCGTGTTTGACCCTACGCGGTAGGCATAGGTAGTTTCGGGTGCCAGTCCCGTGAAGCTGACGGAGTGAAATCTCCCGATAACCCCATCGCCATCCACATCTGAGTATGTGCCTGTAACAGTAAGAGATGAGTCTGCAAGAAAAATGGTCGGTATGTTTGGAACCAGGTGTGCAAGCGATTCATTCACCGTGGTGTCAGTCCTCCATGTCACCGCCATCGTGGTGGCCGGGTCATCCTTGATGCTGAGGATAATTCTGTCAGGATCAGATGAGGGTAAAAAACCTGTTACCTTCTCCTGAGCCAGCAGATGAACTGCTGATATTAAATGTATTAGGATGAATATGCTTAAGATTCTCATATGATATATATTTCCACTATAACACCGGCCACAGACCGATGGTTGCAAATATATTGAAATATTCCATGGCATTGTAATACCTGCCCGCTTGTCTCCCCGGCACTTTTCCTTATTTTTGCTATACTATGAAAGTACTTTCGGGTCTTGATGTTGTATCATTGCGAATGCCGGCACAGCTTCGCGGTAAGAGTATTGGCCTGCTGTGCCATTCCTCAAGTCTTACTTCGGATTTCAAATTCATAACCGAGGTCTTTGGCAGTGACAGCGGTTGCAGGCTGGCTGCTCTTTTCGGACCGCAGCACGGCATTTCCGGCCAGACACAGGATAACATGATTGAGTGGGAAAGCACCACAGACCCGCTCCTGGGTATTCCTGTGCACAGCCTTTACGGCGAACACCGGAAGCCGACGCAGAAGATGCTTGCCGGACTGGAGGCGCTGGTGGTTGACCTGCAGGATGTAGGGGCAAGACTCTATACATATATATGGACAGTAAAGCTCTGCATGGAAGCCTGTGCCGAGGCAGGGATACCGGTCTGGATCCTTGACAGGCCCAATCCAATCGGAAGGGTACAGGCTGACGGACCAGTGCTGAGGGAGGAGTATTTTACATTTGTTGGCGGAGCATGCATACCTCTGTGCCACCGCATGACAATCGGTGAGATGGCCCTCTGGGTCAGGGAGAAATATAATCCCTCGTGCGACCTCCATATTGTTAGATCTGAGGGATGGCGACGCAACTCGCTCTACCAGGAGACCGGACTCCCGTGGGTTCTGCCCTCTCCAAATATGCCATCACCCCTTACTGCGCTTGTTTACCCGGGCACCGTTCTTGCCGAGGCCCTTAACCTTTCCGAGGGCAGAGGAACTGTAATCCCCTTTGAGCTCACCGGGGCTCCTTTCATTAATGGCCATAAACTGCTCAGCCAACTGAAGGACAGGAAACTGGAAGGCTGCAGCTTCCGGATGCATGACTTCATACCCACCTTCCATAAATTTGCGGGACAGTACTGCAGAGGTATCCAGATACACGTCACTGATGCCTCATCATTCAGGCCTGTAGCTACAGCCTTGCATCTTCTTGATGCAATAATCAGGACGTCTCCTGAAGGATCGCTGACATTCAATCCCCCACCATATGAGTATGAATACCGGCTCATGCCTTTCGATATTCTGTCAGGCGACAGCCGCATGCGGGAGGTACTCGTTAAGGGTCTTTCGCTGAGCGATGAGACAGAGCGCTGGGACGCATCCATATCCCTGTTCCGGGCCGAGTTCCTGCAGTTGGCATTATACGAAGAGTAGGATGGTGACTGCAGGCAATATCATCGCTCTGTCACTTATAATTTTCGTGGCCTCCGTGATCAGAGGATTCACCGGTTTCGGGCTTGCCCTGGTGGCAGTACCGCTGATCCAGTTTATCATGCCTGTCACTGATACCGCTGTTTTCATTGCCATTATCAACATAATCTTTTCAATCATTTACTACCGCCACTCAAAAGCGGTAATCAGAGACCAGCCACTGGGTGCTATGGCTCTCTGGACAGGCATTGGGGTGGCTGCAGGCACACTTATCCTGAGGTTCGTTAATCCGGCTTACATACAGCTGGGCTGGGGAGTACTGATATTACTGATTGTAACTGCGCTGGTCCGCGGACTGAATCTGCACATCAGGTCAGACAGGAGCGCCATGACGCTGAGCGGACTTTTCGGGGGGTTACTGGCAGGTGCAACGGGTATAACAGGGCCACCGGTGGCAATTATCCTCTCTTCTATAAAGACGCCCAGGGAGAAATTCAATGCCATCATATCCATCTTCATCCTTTTCGCAGTTACATATGCACTGATATTTTACCTGATAATCGGACTCGTAAGGACGGAGATATTGCTCCTTGCTCTCTGCTCTGTCCCGGCTCTTCTGGCAGGACTCTATACAGGCGACAGACTGGTAGCACGGATCAGTCAGAAGACTTTTACGGCAGTAGTTTATGACGTACTGATCATAATGGGTGTTATAACTATCTTTAAAGGTGCGAAGGGCCTTTTTAATTTTTAATTATTTAGGGCTTCGGTTTACAAAATGATGTTTTCAGATACATATCAAACTATTGACAGTGAGGCGAAAGGACTATTTAAAGACCGTGGCAGCAGGTTCATTGCAATAGCCGTGCCTGTAACCTCACAGGAGGAGATAAAAAGAAGGCTTGAAGAGCTCCGGAAGGAGTATCATGATGCCAGACACCACTGCTATGCATGGGTCCTGAGCCCCGACAGACAGGCATGGAGAATTAATGATGACGGCGAACCCTCAGGCACTGCCGGAAGACCTATACTGGCGCAGATAAATTCACGTGAGCTGACCAACATACTGGTGGTTGTCATAAGGTATTTCGGCGGCACACTTCTCGGAGTGAGCGGGCTTATCAACGCATACCGTACGGCAACTGCTGATGCTCTTGCCAACAGCTCCGTCGTTGAACGGCACCTGACCGAGAGCTGGCAGATCTCATTCCCGTATGCCTCAATGAATGATGTCATGAAATTATTGAAGGAAGAGGGATGCGGTCAGTCGGCACACAGCTACAGTGGTGATGAGGTAAGCCTTGAGATCTCCTTCAGATCGTCATTGTCAGAACATCTGACCGGGCGCCTGGGCAAGATAACGGGCCTTGCAATGAAATGGATCACCACAGCCTGACAGAGTTATTTTTTAAATACTTTTGAACATCAGCAATAATCCATGGACAGTTGTAATAACTTTGTCAAACAGAAGCTATCAAAAACACAACTTAATGAAAACCAGAAGCTTAGTTTCAATTGATGATCTCTCCACCGAGGAGATCATGAAGATACTCAAGCTTGCCGGGGAATTTGAAAAGGATCCCATCAGTGAAATCCTTCACGGCAAGGTTGTGGCAACTCTCTTTTTTGAGCACTCCACGCGTACACGCCTCAGTTTTGAGAGCGCCGTCAACAAGCTTGGCGGAAAAGTGATCGGTTTTACCGATTCCTCAAGTTCAAGCGTCACCAAGGGTGAGACACTTAATGACACAATCAGAACAGTAAATAACTATGCTGATCTGATAATCATGCGACACCCCATTGAAGGAAGCGCCAGGTACGCAAGCGAGATCTCAACGGTGCCCGTGATTAACGCCGGCGACGGCGCCAACCAGCACCCCACACAGACGCTCCTTGACATGTATTCAATCCTCAAGACCCAGGGGACGCTTGACAAACTGAATATCTGCATGGTGGGCGATCTCAAGTACGGGCGGACGGTGCATTCGCTGCTTATGGCCATGTCAAGATGGAAGACATCGTTCAACTTCGTGGCACCTGAGGAACTGATGATGCCTGACGAGTACAAGATGTACCTGAATAACCTTGGGCTGGAATATTACGAGACTGCCGATCTGAATGAGGTCATCAATATGGCTGACATCATTTACATGACACGGGTGCAGCGTGAACGGTTCTCTGACCCGATGGAGTACGAAAAGGTCAAGAACGCCTACGTACTGCATGACCACATGCTATCGGAGACCAAACCGGGAATGAAGATCCTTCATCCCCTGCCACGGGTGAATGAGATCAATACCGATGTTGACGCCAATGATAAAGCCTATTATTTCGAACAGGCACTCAACGGCGTATTCACAAGACAGGCTATCATATGCACTTTACTGGGATTAAAATAAGAGGCAATGAAAAACATGAGTGACCCGAAACAGCTACTTGTAAGTGCCATTGAATCAGGGACAGTAATTGACCATATCCCCGCCAGCACGCTCTTTAAAGTTATCAAGATACTCGGACTTGACAGAATCAGAAACCAGATCACCTTTGGAACCAACCTCGAAAGCAAAACCGATGGCAAGAAAGCTATCATCAAGATTGCCGGCAAGTTTTTCGAAGATGATGACATCAACCGGATTGCCCTTGTGGCGCCAAATGCAAAGCTTAATATCATCAAAGACTACGAGGTTGTTGAGAAGCGGGTGGTTTCTGTACCAGACACAATCACTGCCATAGCCAAATGCATGAACCCCAAGTGTATCACTAACTTCGAGAAGGTGACCACACGTTTCAAGGTTGTCTCAAAGAAACCGGTAGCCCTGAAATGTCACTATTGCGAGAAAATCACTGACCAGGAACGTCTGGAGATTATCTGAGACGGTCATAGGATCTGACCTTGAGGTCGTCCTTCATTATGGCACGGTAAGCCAGCCATGCCAGGATGGCTGCAACGAGGGGAAAAACCGCTTTGACCTTCCATATTACCGTTACATCAATCTTACGGTCAAACATCAGGACGTAAAACGCTCCCAATATCAAGGTGCCCAGGGATAGCAACAGCACAAACATCGTGATCCGCATCTGCAACGACCTCTTTTTGTAGAGGAAAATCGCCACCAGTGCAAGAACTGGTACCAGTGCCATTATGACTGTCAGGGGCCAGAGCCGCTGGATCACCCCCGCCCCGTTCTCTCCAAGACCCGGGAAACTGATATTGAAAATCGTCCCGGCCCCGTTATCCATCCATAAGATATCGCCCGTAAGCATGAGTCCGGAAAGGACTGCAACAGTCAGCAGGAATAAAGTCTGTATCCTCTGTATCATATTGTATAACAGTTATTTAGGTAAAAATAACTTTCTGAAATTCTGATAGTCAAGGTAATATAAAATTTTCAATGAGATGCTGTTTGTCTGCGGCTGAGACAGAAGATCTTCAAAATTATCGCGGCCGTTTCTGATAATCATGTCTCCCTCTGAAAAGATTGCATTCTTCCATACGAGAGAGAGCTCACTGCCCGGAGCAAAGCGCCAGGTGTACACCAGATCAATATTCAGGAAATTGGTGTTCACATCACTGTTGCTGATCGTGGTTGAATAAACCCTGGGAACGATGCCGCCGTCAGGTTGCAGCGTAAAATAGTCGCCATCATAATCTGCCCTTGACCAATAGTGCCTTCCTCTCAGGGTCAGGTATGAGCTGGCCGAGAAGATAAATTCACCTGAGACGGTATTGGTCACTGTAGCAATATCCCGCTTACCAAATGTTATGCCTTCACCCGTATTGCCCGGAACGAAGCCTATGTCATTGAACATCTTCTCAACGCTGAGAGAGTAGTCAAAGAGGAATCTCCTGCTTACCTTGAATTCGGGCTGGAATGTCCAGGCATAGCCATGCTGCCCGTAGTCAGACCATGCGCGGAAATATTCCCCCTGCAGCTCGGCGTAGAGCTTCTTGCTCTTGTCGGTGTCTGCCCTGAACCCTGCCTCAATGGCAGCAGGTCTGTGATAATACATTGACATATCGCGCGTACGGGGTTCAAAATAATCGTTCTCGCCCCATGGAGTCAGTTCAGCATCAACTGACAACGACCAATAGTTCATCAGTATAATCATGGTACCCAGGTCTATGCTTGCCGAGGTATAGGCCCTGGGCCTGTAAAGCTGCTCGTAGTTCAGGTCTAACGAGGCCCTGGTAGACATTATGTTCCCTATAGGCTCATATGTGTTCCAGGCAAAGTCGAGCGAATGGCTTATCCCGTTGTTGTTCCGAAGGTAGCCCATGTCATTCGGATCAAAGGTGTCGCTGAGAACCGAGATATTGTAATCAGTCCTGAACTTTCCCCCGGTTTTTCCGGCATTGAAGTTCAGTGAATGACCGAGTCCGGCGTCATCTCCGGCATAGTACTTCTGGCTCAGCCATGCTCCCGCCGAGGCTGACCACAGCCTGTTATTAGTTTTCATAAGCGCCTCGAAACCCGTTACATTTGCTGTATAGAAATTCTCATCCTTCTGTGCTGCCCTGATGACGTTTGTGTTCATCATGCTTACATAGGAGTCGTTTTTCAGGGTCTGGTCAAGCACAAGCATGTTGTAGTTGGTCAGGGGCTCGGTCATAATATGCCTGCTATCTCCCGTCATGGTGTCTCTGACCTCCGCCCACATGCTGTTGGTAATAGCGTTAAACACCCCGATACCCAGTCCGCCCCTGGTCCTTCCCGATATCTTCGTGGCATTCAGGAGGCTTACTTCGGCAGGGTTGTTTGTAATAATTTCATCCTCTCCGGTCATGTCGCGGACCTCTCTTACCAGGTGGGGAGTCCCTCCTATCCTCCTGGAATAGAAGATGTCCCCCTTGTTGAACAGTTCTGTTCCCTCCATGAAGAAGGGCCGTTTTTCATTGTATTTAACCTCATATGGACTCAGGTTGAGGACACGGTCATCTGACTGCACCTGCCCGAAATCGGGTATCAGTGTTGCATCCAGGGTGAAGCTCTCCGTGAGTCCCAGCTTAAGGTCCAGGCCCCCGTTATATGATGTACCCACACCCTTGCGGTCAGACATATGTTCAAGGTAGCCTGAGACATAAGGCACCAGGGAAAGGCGCAATGGCGGCTCCACGTCGCGTATACCGGCCAGCTCCCCCATGTGGGCAATGGTTGATCCGAATTCCTTGGTTACGAAGTTCCATGATGAGGTCTCCCTGACGCGCCTCACCTCCCGCCAGAAGTTGATGCCCCAAAGCTGTGTTGCAGACTTTGCAAAACGGAGTGCTGAATAGGGGATTTTTATCTCGGCCACCCACCCCTCTTCCGTCACCTTTGTGCGGCTCTCCCAGACCGCGTCCCAGGTGTCGTCGTTGTGACCCCAGCTGTCAGAAGTGGTAAGTTTATTGTCAATCTGCACATTGGATGCAGACACCTTAAAGACCTCCCCGTTGAGCCCGTCATTGAACGGTGAAAGCTCAACGTAAAAGTGATCGGCGTTGATGTCGCCTGCATCCCTCTGCCCAAGGCCCGTGAAGATGCTGTCAGGCCTGCTGTCATACATCATGGCACCGATATAAAGTGCATCATCATCATACAACACCCTGACCTCTGTCCTGAAGGACGACGGGTCACCGTTGTGGGGATTGTAGATGATGAAGTCAGTTGCCGGCACCTGGCCCTGCCACGGAGATTCATCCAGCACACCGTCAATCTCCATCTGCACTGTCGTTCTGACAGCCTCAGTCCTTCTCTTCTCACTGGCGCCTGCCGCCTTTTCTGCATATGCCGGAGCGGAATGACCGGCTTCGGTAATAATCATAATGATAATAAAGGCGATGGCTCTGGTATTGATCATGCTGAGGCTCTGCATTCGTGTCATATTCAGGTCAGATGACAAATATATCCCACACTTTCTGATTGTTTGCCTTCAAAAAGCATATTAACAATTATTAACGCTGTATGACGATTTAGCGGTTATGATTTACGGATGACATTTTTTGTATTTTTGCAACTTATCAAGAGCGCCATGAAACAAACAGAACTGATAACCAACCAGGACGGGTCCGTATTCCATCTGCACCTTCTTCCGGGAGAAATTGCCGACCAGATAATAATTGTCGGGGATCCGGGCAGGGTAGAAATGATAGCCGGGTTACTCGACTCTGTGCGCGTGAGAAAGAGCAACAGGGAGTTCAGCACTGTCACCGGCAGCTATCACGAAATGGAGATTACGGTAATCTCATCAGGGATCGGGACTGACAACATAGACATAGTCATGAATGAGCTGGATGCGCTGGCGAACATTGACCTGGCCACTGGCGTTGTGGCAGAGGAGCCGCGGTCACTCTCGTTTATCAGGCTGGGTACCGCAGGCGGACTGCAGGAAGATCTCCCGGTGGGGTCATTCATTGCCACGGCCAAGGCGATTGGTTTTGACGGTGTGCTTCATTTCTATGAGGGTTATGAATTCTGCCTTGACCATATGCTGGCTGATGCCCTGGCCAGTCATCTCGAATGGCCTGACACACTGGCCTACCCCTACGTTGTGGATGCTGATGCCATGCTTATGGAGAAGGTTGCTCCCGGGATGCGACGGGGTATAACCATCTCATCTCCCGGATTCTATGGTCCGCAGGGCCGCACCCTGAGACTAGAGCCCTTTGACAGTGATCTTAATGAGAACATTACCTCATTCCGGTTCAGGGGTGAAAGAATCACCAACTATGAGATGGAAAGCTCTGCAATCTACGGCCTTGCAAAGCTCATGGACCATAAGGCACTCACAATATGTGTAGTGATAGGGAACAGGGTTACCGGGGAGTTCCTGGCCGACTACAAGCCTGCTATGATGTCACTGGCACAGCAGGTGCTTGATGCCCTCAGCTCCTGAATACTGCCAGTACTTCCTTCAGAATTGCTCCGGCAGCTTTGCCGTCACCGTAGAAGCCCGGATAATTAAGGGTCTCCCTGTTATTCATCAGGTACTCCCAGGCGGCGGTGATCTTCTCCGGATCAGCATCGGCAAGCTTCACAGTGCCGTTCTTCACCAGCTCCACCCATTCCGTCTCTTTCCTGAGCACAATGCACGGGCGTGAGAAGAAATGACTCTCTTTCTGCACCCCGCCGGAATCGGTAATGATCATGCAAGCTTTCTTCTCAAGAAGTATCATCTCAAGGAAAGACACCGGTGGCACAATACTGATCAGGGGGTTTTCAGAGAGGTTCGCATAGAGCTCCGGTGCACGGTTGCGCAGGGCGATCATTGTCCTGGGATGAAGCGGCATGACCATCGGCATATTGTTTTTTTCAGCCAGCTCCTTCAGCGTGCTGAAGATGGAGGTGAGCCTGACGGGATCATCGGTGTTGGAGTCACGGTGGATGGTGACCAGCACGTAGTTATTCTCCTTCAGCCCCAGGCCCGACAGGAAATCCTGCTTCTTCCTTTCAGCCAGGTCAGCATAAAAAAGGCTGTTGTCATACATTATGTCGCCCGTGAGAAAGACCCGCGGATTGTTGATATCATAGGGTGCAATGTTCTCCGGCCTGAAACCTTCTGCCATCAGGTTCTTAAAAGCAGCGTTGGTAGGTGCAACCAGCAGCGTTGAGGCATGGTCTGCCACAATACGGTTCAGCTCCTCGGGCATGGACTTGTTGAAAGATCTCATCCCGGCCTCGATGTGCACCACCGGATAATGCTGTTTGGAAGCTGCCAGTGCTGCAGCGAGGGTGGAGTTGGTGTCGCCGTAGATGATTACACAGTCAGGTTTCTCACTGATAATTACGTCTTCTAACCGTTCGAGGATCATACCGGTCTGCCGTCCGTGCCTGCCTGACCCCACCTGAAGGTTATGGTCAGGCATACGAATCTCGAGCTCATCGAAGAAGACAGCAGAGAGCTCACGGTCATAATGCTGCCCGGTGTGTACAACAATCTCGTCAAAATCGGCGGCAAACTCCCCGGCTATAGCGCGGCTGATAGCGGAGGCTTTGATTATCTGAGGTCTGGCACCAACGATGTTTAGTATCTTCAGCTTTTTCATTTAGCGTAATTTACAGCTCTGGTCTCCCTGATGACAGTGATCTTGATCTGTCCGGGGTATGTCATTTCGTTCTGTATCTTACGTGCTATTTCAAAAGAGAGGCTTTCAGTATCCTTGTCACTCACCTTGTCTGCTCCCACAATCACCCTCAGTTCTCTTCCGGCCTGTATGGCATAGGTCTTTGTCACTCCCGGATAAGAGAGAGCGACGGACTCAAGCTCATTAAGTCTCTTGATATATGATTCGATGACCTCGCGGCGTGCGCCGGGGCGTGCGCCCGAGATGGCGTCGCATACCTGCACTATGGGTGCAATGAGGGTCGACATCTCCGTCTCGTCATGGTGCGAGCCGATTGCATTAATAACCTCAGGTTTCTCCTTGTACTTCTCCGCCAGTTTCATTCCAAGAACGGCATGCGGCAGTTCCGGCTCGTCATCCGGTACCTTGCCTATATCATGCAGCAGTCCTGCCCTCTTTGCCAGCTTCGGATTAAGTCCGAGCTCAGCTGCCATGATGGAGCAGAGATTTGCCACCTCGCGTGAGTGCTGAAGGAGGTTCTGTCCGTATGAAGAGCGGTATTTCATCTTGCCCACCAGCCTGATAAGCTCTGGGTGGAGACCGTGAATGCCAAGGTCTATGGTTGTACGTTTACCAATCTCAATTATCTCTTCCTCAACCTGTTTGCGTGTCTTCTCCACTATCTCCTCAATACGTGCAGGATGGATACGCCCGTCGGTGACAAGCTGATGAAGTGCAAGCCGTGCTATCTCACGCCTGACGGGGTCAAACCCTGACAGCACGATGGCCTCCGGTGTATCATCAACGATGATCTCGACGCCTGTGGCCGCCTCAAGAGCCCTTATGTTTCGTCCTTCACGACCTATGATGCGGCCCTTGATCTCATCGGAGTCGATATGAAAGACAGTCACGGCATTCTCAATGGCCGTCTCTGCCGCAACCCTCTGGATAGCCATCACAACCACCCGTTTGGCCTCTTTGGTGGCTGTCATCTTGGCGTCATCCATGATCTCGTTGATGTATGACATGGCGTCAGTGCGGGCCTCCTCCTTGAGCGAATCCATCAGCTGATTCTTGGCATCATCAGCCGACAGGCCGGAGATGGTCTCCAGCTGTTCAACCTGCTGGCGGTGCAGCCTTGAGAGCTCTTCTGACCTCTTGTCAACGGCCTCCATCTGCTGCGTCAGGCTTTCCTTAACGGCGTCAGCCTCATTCTTCTTTCTCTGTGTCTCTTCCAGCTTCTGTGAGAGAGCCTGCTCTTTCTGCTTGATCCTGTTCTCAGACTGGCTGATGCGGTTGTTACGCTCATTGATGACCTTCTCATGCTCAGCCTTGAGCTGGAGGAAACGTTCCTTGGCCTGGAGAATCTTCTCCTTCTTTATTACCTCAGCCTCGGCCTCAGCCTCGCTGATGATCTTCTTCCTTCTGTTGCGGAGCACCACCTGCCAGAGGTAATATGACAAGATTGCTCCTGCAATAAGGGCTATTCCGCCGATGGCGAGACACAGCCCGATTGGTATATTTCCTGTTATCATAAAGTTTTAAGTATATATTAAAAAAAACCCGCAAAGTTCCTCCAACTTTTAAAAAAACCCCATATCTACATGGTTAGAGCGGCCGTCTTACGTCGAACTTCCAATGTCACGCGTGAGCGTAATCCCGGCGAACCGGGCTAAGGCCTGTCCTTGGCAATCCAAGACCAACTCCAAAGTACAAATTGTTGAGTTTCCAAAACGAATAGAGAAACAATGCGGGCAGTATCCTGCTTATTTTAAAGAACGCGTACCTGCTTTTTAGACAGACAGAGGCTGATCATTCCCGTCAACTCCTTCAACCCCTCCTCCAGTGATGAATCCTCCTCCTTATCCTCTATCTCAATGAGCCTGATTACGTATTGCAGTGCAGCCATGGCAAGAAAATCCTGTATGTCCTTGTCAACATAGCGCTGCTTGTATTGCAGCACCTTTTCGTTGATCAGCCGGGCCGCCTTGCGGATACGTTCTTCATTTTCACTTTCCACCTTCAACGGATAATACCTGTCGGCCACATTGACCCTGATCGAAAGCTTATCATCCATTGCTATATAATTATCTGTCTAAAAGAGCAATACATTTATCTATCTCCCGCAC
>JBGSLG010000161.1:0-2818 GCA_041740815.1 Bacteroidales bacterium | reverse complement strand
GGCTGAGAAGGAGAGCATCCGTGACAATACCTACCGGAGGAGTATCAATAATGATTGTGTCAAATTCACTTCTCGCCCGGTCAATGAACTCCGCCATCTTCGGCGAACCAATTAGTTCTGCAGGATTGGGCGGGACAGGTCCTGACGGGGCGAACCAGAGATTTTCTATCTCAGTCGGTACAATGACCTCCTCAAAAGTAGCGCTGTTGCTAAGATACTGGCTCATTCCGTGTCCGTTGACAGACTTGAGTATGGCATGCACCCTAGGCTTGCGCAGGTCAAGACCTACAATAAGAACCTTCTTGTTCATCATGGAGATGATGGTTGCCAGGTTCACCGAGACGAATGTCTTACCCTCGCCGCTGACAGGTGAGCTGACCACAATAACCGGGCACTTTGTCTGGCCTGTATAGAAAGCCAGAGAGGTACGCACCGCCCTGAAGCTCTCCGCCAGCGTGCTCCCCGGTTTCTCTGCAACAGGGTCTTCTACATGGTAGTCGGAATGACTTATATATCCTATTATTGGCGCCTTTGTAATACGTTCAATGTCATGCCTGCCTATAATCTTGTTATTAAATAGGTCGAAGATCACAATCAGTGCCATCGGGACCATCAGTCCAAGAAGAATGGCCACCATGTAATTCTTCATCGTCTTCGGCTTTATCAGGGTACTGTTCTGGACAAGAGCCCTGTCAATGACCCTGTTGTCTGTTATCTGGGAGGCCTTGGCAATGCCGGCTTCAGCACGGCGCTCAAGCAGATATGTATATACCGAGTTATTAAGATCAAATTTACGCTGTATGCCTATCAGCCGGCGCTCAGTTCCAGGAAGCCTGCCCAGTTCCTTTTCTGCAGTGGCAATCCGGCTATTTATCGTATTCATTGTTAGCTTAAGCTGGTTGATCGTGCTTGTGACATTCTCGCGCAGCGAGGCCCTGGCGTCTTCAATCTTCTGGTCCATCAGGTCCACCTGGGGCAGATTGTCTTTGACAGTAAACGCAACCTGCTTGCGCTGTTGCTGGAGTCTGGAGAACTCCTCCACCAGCTTGATCAGCGTGGGGTCACTGACACCCATGATACTCGGCGAGATAATGCTCTCATTCTCTTCACGCGCATCGAGATAATCAGAGAGATATTCATAATATTGCATCTGCAGTCCAAGTATATTCTTCTCTCCTTCAAGCTTTTCCAGTTTCTCCAGGACCAGTGTACCCTCGAGGGTAAGATCAACAAAACGGTTGTTAAGCCTGAAGCTCTCCATGCTGTTCTCTGCTATCCTGAGGGAGTCGGAGATCAGTCCAAGCTGAGCTTCGATGAAATCAATTGTATTATCAGCTGCACGACTCTTCCACTCCATTCCCTGGCGGATATACAAATTCATCAGGGTGTTCAGGTAGTCTGATCCCTGCTCTGGTGAATAACCGTCGAAAGTGAGATTGAATACAGAGGCATACTCCTTCACCGGCTCCACCTTCAGGCTGGCACGGTAAGCGTTGGTCAGCCCTGAGAGGGATTCGAACCAGACCAGCCATCGATTATTCTCATCCTTAATGGATTTTGTGCTGTCACGCAGTTCAACCACAAAGTTAAAACCGGCCTCTGTAAAGGGTTGGCCAAGGGCATATTTTTGCTCTTCGTTTCTTGTTCCCTGGTCAATGACTGATTCTCTGTTTTTACTCCATGCGGCAAGCTTTTCTTCATCAATCTCTACTGTATATGAATCCGCGCCGGTAAACCTGAATGTCATGGGTACGTCTTCAGGCTGTTCATCACTGAGCACCCTGATAACGAACGGTGATGTTTTATAGGTCCGCTGCCCCTGGATACCGTATCGTGCCACAGGTATATATGCTATGTGGGTCTCAGGCATATCTTCAATGACCCGATAATTGAGAGAGTAGGACTGAAGGATCGCCACCTCATCATCGAGGTTGGGGTATGGGTTGTAAAGGTTATTGGCAAAGATCTGTTCCATATTGGCGATAGCGCCTGTGGACTGCTGTTCCTTGATGAGAAGCGTGCTCTTAACGTTATAGACGCGCTGCGAGTAGCGGTTGAAGACATATGCTATAGCCAGGGCAATGAACAGGGCAACGGCTATCCAGAGCCAGTTGCTCAGGAACAGCGACACGTATCGCATCAGGTCAATGTCGTCTGAGGGGGGGGCGGGTTTCTTGGTTGTTTCCATGGTTAGGTTCTAAAGGTCTGAGGTCTGTCGCTGCGCTCAGTCTTGCAGTCGTGCGGTCCTGCGGTCATAAGATCAGGGCAGTTCGGTAATTTAAAGATATAGATTTTGCTCCTGGCTGAGGGGCCAGTTAGGTAAGGTTTGAATAGTCCTCCGGTTGGTCAGTCACATCGGTCTGAGTGCCTAACAATCTTAAGGTCAATTAAATAAAGCGTGAGCCGGAATGTTGCTACGACTCGTTATTTTATGTCAATACTCCCCCAAGTTATTCGGACTTTCCGCCATAGGCGGATTGCGACGAGCAAATATATTAAAAAAGGATAAAGGTTAAAGGTTAAAGGTTAAAGTTTTGTTCAGGCAGGAACACAAGGTTAAAGGTTAAAGGATAAAGGTTAAAGTTTCGTTCAGGCAATTGACCAGGCAATAGGCAGTAGGCAGTAGTTATTTTGCAGTATGGCGGGCATAGCTTAAGACCATCTTTTCAAGCTTTTGTCTGACATTTTTCCACTTCAGGTCAGGCTGCCTTATCATCACCGGCCACTCCGATTCATCAACATCATCAAAATAGATAAGACTTTTCAGAATCAGAAGATCATTCGTCTGGTTGTATTTCCGGGAATACCACTCCAACAT
>JBGSLG010000160.1:0-1757 GCA_041740815.1 Bacteroidales bacterium | reverse complement strand
GAAAGATCTGAAGGAGCTTAAGGAAGAATTTGCCGCGTACAAGCAGTCCTCCAGGATTGCCCGGGAGAAGGTGGAGATGGACCTTTTCCGCGCGAACCAGAAGCTTAAGGGAAAATAAACCGGGAGTGTTCCGGAGTTGCTGCCGGGCTAAATACCGTCAATATACTGAATTACAGTCTGTTGATCATTGATCGCATTGATCAGTAAATCCTCACTTTGTTTACTCCTTCGTTTGAGAATATTGTCGGGAAGTACATCAGCGACACCTTCGCCGGATTGACGGTGAAAGTCCCGGTGAATCTGGGCATAAGCTCAACTGTATACGATCTTTTGCCAGGGTCAGCATGACGGATGAATATAGCCACATGATCACGGTGGAATTCGCGATGCGCCTCGCCTCTCACCCTGGTCTCTCTTGTGTTGTATGAGAATCCGGCAGGAACCGGTATTTCAATTACCAGATACTCTGCACTGCGGTAAAATTCGACATCAACCGCAAGGGTCACGGGGATGCCGGCCATGACCTCGTTCCGCGATCCCGGCCACCGGGATGTGATGCAGAAGTCGGTAGTGTCAGGCGTCGGGTCAAGGATAAATTTTCTTTGGCTGCAGCTCATATAGACGGGCATGACCCCGCTCTTCGAAACCGTGATACTGCCTTCAGGGCGTAGTCTGACATTGTACGGAAATGTATCCGTTTCTCTGCTGACCTGTCCGGAAAGCTTCAGCCTGGCATTTCCTCCTTCTTCGTCACTATGCCCGAGCTCAGGAAGAACCGTTCGCAGGATAGTGGCTGTTTCCCATGTGTTCAGCCGGTTCCCGAATGTCATTGTCTCAATGAAGTACTGCCGGACCCTGGACAAATCAGCCACCATCTGGGCTGTATCAGCGGTAAGAATCCTGTAAGCCAGCAGGGTGGTGCCTATGTCATCAGATGAGACAGTATATCTTTGTTCTTCGGCAGTGAAGTATATACCGTTATAAATTGTGGTTCGATGTGCCCTCTTCAGAAAATCAACCTCAGCCGGCAGATGGTGCATCTGTTTCAGTGCGGTCATCCTGAGGCTGTCGGTGAAACTTAAAGTGTCATTGACGGCCAGGGCTGTCAGGTAATGGTTGTAGTCAATCCTTCCGTTCATTCTTGTTAGGACTTCCATAACTGACAGCTTCATTTTGGCGGGTGCAGCGGATTCTAGTACCAGAATTGCATCATCTATATAGGTTGTAGTATGAGCTCCGATATCATAACCCTGTTCCTTCGCCATCAGCAGGGCCTCAAGGATGTGAAGCGAGATCCAGGGCTCTGTATCGGACTTGCCCCACCATCCCCAAAGTCCTTTCTCGTTCCGGTTATTGTTCAGCTGCCTTATAAGTCTTCCTGCCTCCCTCTGGTCAGAGCGCTTCTCCTTGCCAAGCATTTTATTTATTGTCTCAGCCGACAACAAACCTATCAGTTTTGAAGCCATCTGTTCGTTGCACTGGTAAGAGTACCGGATCAGCCGGTAACTGTTATCTGTCAGCACATCAAGGGCTCCGGCCATTGCTGTCATTGTCACCTCTCCGCTGAAGTCCTCGAGGTTAATTGTAAGAGTGGTATCACGCGCAAGCACCATAAAGGTACCTGTGTCGACCACCACGCCGGCCCTGTATACCGGCACTACGCGGTACTCTCCATCCTTCAGCCCTTTGGCAGTTGTGAATGAGAACTCCATTCTCAGGCTGTCATTCAGACCCACCGATACAGGAATTGTATCAAT
>JBGSLG010000159.1:0-3834 GCA_041740815.1 Bacteroidales bacterium | reverse complement strand
GTTATTGGTTTTTATCAAAAATGCGGCTATGTGATTGAAAACGAATTCATAACCTATCCTGAACGCCGTATGTACAGGATGAAGAAATATCTTTAACTGACCCGGACTTATTTTCCCCTTTATGGATTACAAGATACTTTTATTTGATCTGAATTTTGACCAGGCTGAGGAAGATACCGTAGTCGAGACTGTCCGTTCGAAATGGATATCAACCGGTCCCAGGAATGCAGAGTTCGAGAAGAAATTTGCAGAGATGCTTGGCGCAAAGCATGCCGTAGCACTCTCAAACTGCACCGTGGCCCTCCATATGTCTTTGCTTCTGAATGATATCATGCCTGGTGATGAGGTGATTTGCCCTTCACTCACATTCGTTGCCACAGTCAATGCCATCCGCTATGTAAACGCGATACCGGTCTTCGTTGATGTGAAAAGCATGGATGACCTGACAATAGACCCGGATGATATCGAAAAAAAGATCACCCCGCGCACCAAAGCCATCATCCTCATGCATTACGGCGGCTTCGCATGTGACATGAAGCGCATTATGGCCATAACAGAAAAATATGACCTCAAGCTGATAGAAGATGCCTGCCATGGTCCGCTGTCGGAGTACGAGGGCAAAAAACTGGGCACCTTCGGCACCTTCGGGTGCTTCAGCTTCTTCTCGAACAAGAACATCAGCACTGGCGAGGGAGGAATGATCATCACCAATGATGACAGACTCCACGAAAAGGCAAAACTGATCCGTTCACATGGCATGACCTCCCTCTCATTTGACAGGGCAAAGGGGCACTCAACAGAATACGATGTCATTGAGCTTGGATACAACTACCGCATGGATGACATCAGGGCCTCTATCGGCATAGTGCAGCTTGACAAACTTCCGAAGGACCTTGAGATCAGGGCGGAACTGAGAGCCCGTTATGAGAAAAACCTTGAGGGAATTCGTGAGATCACAGTCCCGTTCAAAGGGTATAAATATTTCTCCTCAAATTACATCTTCCCGATTGTTCTGAAAGACTCCACGGTTGAGAAGCGCAATCGCGTCAGGGAGCACCTTGCCGCTGCAGGTATTCAGACGAGTGTGCATTACCCTGCCGTACACAGGTTCTCAATATACAGGGAGTTTGCCACACCACTGCCGAATACAGTGTACGCTGCCGATAACCTTATCACACTTCCGATGTTCTCAAAGCTCACCTTTGAACAGGTGGATTATATCTGCAATACACTAAAGGAGGCTCTCTGAAGGAGATGATATTTACCAGGTCAAGAGTCCTTGTTCTTGTTTTATTAGTAGCACTAAACACAGTCTATGTTGGTGGTTGCAGGCGGGCAGGGAATTGGCTGGTGAAGGAGGATGTGCCGGAGCATGCCGATGCGATGGTGATGCTCATGGGCGGCTTTCCTGACAGAGTATTGCAGGCTGTTGATCTATACAAGGAAGGAGCTGCTGGAAGGCTGATAATTGTTGAGGAGAGCATGGGGCCGTTCAGCACACTGGAGTCGAGAGGAGCCGATATCATCAGCAACACACAACAAGCGAAAAACTCAGCCATCGCGCTGGGAATACCTGCTGACAGCATTACTGTTCTGCCTGGCGATGCACGCGACACTAAATCTGAAGCAATTGCTGTCAGGAACTATCTTGCAGGCAATGTTGCCATTGACACACTATTACTGGTCTCCTCACCATCTCACATGCGTCGTGCATCAATGATATTTAATGCAACGTTGCGGGATTCTGAAACCCCGGTGTATGTTGGGTGCAGTCCCAGTGCCTATTCGAACTTTAACGCAGACAGCTGGTGGAGGGATAAGGAGGGGATTCAAACCGTTTTAAGTGAGTTTGTGAAGATCGGAAGCTTTGTGATGTTTGAAAGGCGAGATTTGAGACGTGGAGAAAAAACGAACATTTGAACAACGAATTAAGAAATCAGAATGATAACAAATCTCGATCTTGACCATTTCATAAGGACGTCTGTTACCAAACGTCAAAATAGTTTGCTAAAGGCTGATCTTGAGAAGGAACACTACGACCTGGAAAGTTGTATCAACGGTAAAAGTGTGCTGGTCATAGGCGGGGCAGGGTCGATAGGGTCATCATATATAAAAGCTATCCTGAAGTTTAATGTCAGCCGGCTGGTGGTGGTCGACATCAATGAGAACGGCCTCACAGAACTGATGCGCGACCTGAGAAGCTCGACAGGGTATAATATCCCTGATGATTTCATCACCTACCCCATGAACTTCGGTGACAGGGTTTTTGAAAAGATGTTCCGGTCTCTGGCTCCTTTCGATATTGTTGCCAACTTCGCAGCCCACAAGCATGTACGAAGCGAGAAAGATATCTTCTCCATTGAGGCGATGATAGAGAATAACGTTCTTCGTGCCCGCAAACTTCTTGATCTGCTTCTCGAGTTTCCTCCGGAACATTTTTTTTGTGTTTCAACGGACAAGGCTGCCAACCCGGTCAATATTATGGGTGCCAGCAAGAAACTTATGGAAGAGCTGATTATCGCTTATGCCGGCCGACTGCCAATTACCACCGCGAGGTTTGCCAACGTAGCCTTCTCAAACGGAAGCCTTCCGCTTGGTTTTATCGAAAGAATGCAGAAGAAACAGCCATGGTCATGTCCTACCGGAATCCGCCGCTTCTTCGTGTCTCCCCAGGAGTCAGGCGAGCTATGCCTTATAGCATCAGTTCTTGGTAATCCCGGCGATATCATCTTCCCGAAACTTGATGAGGAGAGAGACATGATATCGTTTGACGCCATTGCTGTTGATCTGTTAAAATACCTGGAGATGGAGGCAGATGCATGTGCGACAGAAGATGAGGCAAGGCAAAAAATGCTTCTCCTGAATGAAAAATCGACCAGGTACCCTGTTTATTTTTTTGTGACAGACACCTCAGGGGAGAAGCCGTATGAAGAGTTCTTTACCGAAAAGGAGGCAATCGACAACGACAGATTTGTAAATCTTGGAGTAATAAGGAATTCAGTGAAGAGAGATTTCCGGGAGATTGATGAGATCTTCGCAAGACTTAAGCAACTGTTTGCCTCTGATAATGTCTCCAAGGCAGAGATAGTTGAGATTCTGAAGACGTGGCTTCCGAATTTTGAACATATTGAAAAGGGCAGAGGACTTGATTCCAAAATGTAAATATGTACCGTAAATATTTCAAGCGTCTCTTTGACATAGTATTATCTGCACTGGCTATACTGGTGCTGTTGCCGCTGCTGTTGCCGGTGATGATCATCCTGTTGCTGACGGGAGAGCATTACATCTTCTACGGACAAAAGAGAGTAGGGTATAAGAAACGGCAGTTTAAAATATGGAAGTTTGCGACGATGCTGAAGGCTAGTCCTTCTATCGGGACAGGTAGTCTGACGGTCAAGAATGACCCGCGCGTGTTCCCTTTCGGCCGTTTTCTGCGAAGAACGAAGATCAATGAGTTGCCGCAGATATTCAACATCCTCATAGGAGATATGTCGATAGTGGGTCCGCGCCCCCAGATGGAGGTTGATTTCCTGAAATTCCCCGATCACATTCAGGCTGATATCTATAATGCAGTGCCGGGAATGACCGGCATAGGATCAATCATCTTCCGTGATGAGGAGAAATGGATCTCGGCATACGAGGGCGACAAGCATGAGTTCTACAGGAGCCATATTGCCCCATACAAGGGCGAACTCGAGATATGGTACCAGGAGCACCTCTCATTCAGCACAGACTTCATGCTGATTTTCCTCACAGGGTGGGTTGTGATTTTCCCGAAATCGGGGCTGGTTCATAAAATTTTTCGGTCACTTCCTCCTAAACCGGATTATTTAG
>JBGSLG010000158.1:0-3133 GCA_041740815.1 Bacteroidales bacterium | reverse complement strand
CTCGATGATCGTTCCGTCAATCTCTATTGATGGTTGTTTGGCCATATTCTTACCTCTTTTTTAATACTTCTTCTATAAACTCAAATGTTGTGAGCAGGTCGGCTTTCCCCTCCCTGACCGCAACAGCGTATTCAAAATGTGCCGACGGTTTGCCGTCACCTGTTCTGACTGTCCACCCGTCGCTCCCGACGTGTGTGTTTTTTGTACCCAGGTTGATCATCGGCTCAATGCAGATGACAAGGTTTCTTTCCAGCCTGGTACCTGTACCACGTTTCCCGAAGTTAGGCACTTCGGGGCCTTCGTGCAGGTGTTTCCCTAAACCGTGGCCAACCAGTGTGCGGACTACCGAATAGCCGCCTCCCTCTGCCTTTGATTGTACGGCATTTGAGATGTCTCCCACGCGGTTGCCTGTGACGGCTTCTAATGCTCCGGCCTCAAGTGATGCCCGGGTATATTCGAGGAGGCGCAAGACCTCAGCTCTGACCTCACCCACGGTGAAGGTGTAAGCGCTGTCACCGTAGTACCCGTTCAGTATCACCCCGCAGTCGACCGAAATTATGTCTCCCTCCTTCAGGGTGTAGTCTGAAGGTATTCCGTGTACCACCTGGTCATTAACAGATGTGCAGAGTGTGTTCGGGAAGCCGGCATAACCCTTAAAACCGGGCAGCGCGCCATTATCGCGTATGAAGCTCTCGGCAATGCTGTCAAGCTGAAGGGTTGTGACCCCCGGCCTGATGTGTCCGGCTACTTCCGCAAGAGTCTTTGAGACCAGCAAATTGCTCTCTCTCAATAACTCTACTTCCGCATCCGTCTTAATATATATCATCAAAGAACGTAAACTAATTAAATGGCCGTCACGGCTCCGGTCCTGCCCTTAACGCGGCCTGACTTCATGAGGCCGTCATAGTGGCGCATAAGCAGATGGCTTTCTATCTGCTGCAGAGTGTCAAGCACAACGCCCACAAGAATAAGGAGCGAGGTACCACCGAAGAACTGTGCAAACTCACCGCTGACGCCAAAGTTAACAGCGAAGGCAGGGAGTATAGCTATGATTGCCAGGAATATTGATCCCGGAAGGGTGATGCGTGACATGATAGTATCAATAAACTCAACAGTCTTGCGTCCGGGTTTGATGCCAGGGATGAACCCTCCGTTCTTCTTCATGTCTTCCGCCATCTGCACCGGATTAATGGTAACCGCGGTATAGAAGTAGGTGAAGAGGATGATGAGGATTGCAGTCACCAGGTTGTACCAGAATCCGTACATGTTGGTAAAAGCCACCACGAAACCTGAACCCGATTCGCTGAAGCCTGCAAGGATGATGGGCAGCATCATGATCGCCTGGGCGAAGATGATTGGCATAACGCCGGCTGCGTTCACCTTGAGTGGGATATACTGTCTGACGCCGCCATACTGTTTGTTGCCGACGATGCGTCTTGCATACTGGACAGGGATGCGGCGGGTGCCCTGGACCAGCAGAACTGATCCGAGGATCACTGCGAAGAGGAACACCAGCTCTATCAGTAGTGCCACGAGGCCGCCTGAACCGTTGATGCGTGTTCCGGCTTCAAAGATGAATGCCACCGGGAAGCGGGCAATGATACCCACCATGATTATGAGTGAAATACCGTTACCTATTCCCTTGTCAGTAATCCTTTCACCGAGCCACATTACGAATATGGTACCTGCGGTAAGGATGATCACTGAGGATATCTGGAAGAAGAGTCCCTGGAGCACAAACGCTTCGGGAGGCAGTATGGCGTGCAGGTTGGCCAGGTAGGTCGGAGCCTGCAGCACCAGTATACCTACGGTGAGGTACCTTGTGTACTGATTCATCTTGCGTCTGCCGCTCTCACCCTCTTTCTGAAGTTTCTGGAAGTAGGGGAATACTATGCCTAGCAGCTGTATGACGATAGATGCCGAGATGTATGGCATGATACCGAGAGCAAAGATGGAGGCCTGTGAGAAGGCTCCGCCGGAGAACATATCGAGCAGACCCATGATCCCGCTGGAAGTCTGACTCTGAAGCGCCTGAAGCATCGAGGGGTCAACACCCGGGAGTGTGACATATTTACCCAGACGGTACAGTGCAATAATAGCAAGTGTATAGAGGATCCTGGCTCTCAGATCCTCGATCTTGAAAATGTTCTTTATTGTCTGAAAGAATTTCATGCCTTACAGTTTAACTGCGGTTCCCTGATTAGCTTCTATTGCAGCCTGGGCTGACTTGCTGAATGCGTGGGCATGAACCTC
Source organism: Bacteroidales bacterium (assembly GCA_041740815.1). Lineage (GTDB taxonomy): Bacteria > Bacteroidota > Bacteroidia > Bacteroidales > VadinHA17 > SR-FBR-E99. The sequence continues at coordinate 880 of JBGSLG010000158.1, read as the reverse complement.
AAGCTTCCTTGTCACTGTTCCTTTGCCCAGTATCTTTACCAATGCATTCTTGTTGACCAGTCCGGCCGTAAGCAGAGTCTGGAAATCAATGAGCTCTGTCTTAAGTTTATCGGCAAGATTCTCGAGGGTACTGAGGTTTATGCCTTTGTACTCAACCCGATTGATATTTTTGAAGCCCCCCTTGGGTACTCTTCTCTGGAGGGGCATCTGGCCGCCTTCAAAGCCTATCTTCTTGCTGTATCCGGAGCGTGACTTGGCTCCTTTGTGACCGCGTGTGGAGGTGCCGCCATGGCCTGATCCCTCACCGCGTCCGATACGCTTTTCTCTTTTTACCGAGCCGGGGGCCGGTTTTAAATTGCTTAAATCCATTGCGAAATATATAATGCTGTTAATACCTTATAGTTTCTCCACCTTCACCAGGTGTTTCAGCTTGTTGGCCATACCCATTATCTGGGGCGTGTCATCGTGCTCAACAGTCTGATGCATCTTCTTTATACCCAGTGCCGCGAGTATTCTCTTCTGATTCTCGGGCTGGCCTATCTTGCTCTTGAACTGAGTTATTCTGATTCTTGCCATAATAGATGATATATTACTAACCGTTAAACACTTTTTCCAATGTCACTCCCCTGTGGTCAGCCACGGTGCTGGCATCACGAAGCTCGAGCAGGGCAGCGATTGTAGCCTTGACCAGGTTGTGAGGGTTTGATGACCCCTTTGATTTTGCAAGTACGTTTCTTACTCCCACGCTCTCAAGCACGGCGCGCATAGCACCACCGGCCTTGATTCCCGTACCTTCGGTTGCGGGTTTGATGAATACGTAGGCTCCGCCGAACTTGCCATACTGCTCATGAGGTATGGTGCCTTTGTTCACCGGTACCTT